>JAITEH010000056.1 GCA_031282125.1 Campylobacteraceae bacterium | reverse complement strand
GCCTCTAATGAGCGGCTTGACGCCGCTCATTTTTTGTAGCATTATCTTGATTTACGGATTGCAGTTACTTCAATCTCTACAAACCAAACGGGATTTGCAAGAGACACCACTTGAACAACAGACCTTGAAGGCAGGTTTGGCTGTTCTTTCGTTCCGAAAAACTTAGTATATCCCTTCATGAATCCTTCAAAATCCATCTTGCCCTTCAGCTTCGGATCACCTACCAAAAAGACTTGCATCTTAATAACATCGCCTATATCCAAACCGATACTGTTTAAAGTATTTTGGATGCCTGTAAGCGAACTTATAGTCTGCTGTTCGGTATCGCCGTATGCTTCAACCGAACCTTTTGCAGCGTTCGGATTTATAACAGCAGGCACTACGCCGCTTAGATTAACGATAGTTACGTCCGATGGAATCTCAACCGCCGAGGCAATCGGGAAAGTAGATCCCGGGGTCTTGTATCTAATCACATCTGCGGCATTGGAGGCGGTCAATAAAACCGCCAAACAAACAAAAGTTAAAACACCTTTCATATTGGTTCACTCCTATGAATTATTTTGGTATATCCGCTGCGCTTGCAGTACCTTTGAAATTGTTACCGAAGTGCGTGCGAATATAATTGACAACTTCGATAACCTGCTCGTCCGATAGATAACCTCTAAAAGACGGCATACCTCTCAAGCCGTTAACAACAGCTTCTACTGTAGTTTTGGTGGACATAAGTCTGACGTTGCCGCCAAGAGCAGGATAAAATCCAGCCCCATGCGCCCCTTTGCCGTCAGCCATATGACATCCTTGGCAGCTTGCTTTATATAACTCTTCTCCGCTCTTGGCATCAAATTTATACGAGCCTGCAGATATGGAAAGCTGCGGGTCGCCGTCTGCAAAAAGCGATGTTGCAAATAGACTTCCCAAAATAATCGCCGCTTTAAAGCAGTTCATTGTTTTCATGATTGACCTCCTTATGCTTTTTTGGCAACAATTGTTGCATGCAAACGTTTGATTGCGTCTTGAGCGGACAGTACCGCGCCCTCCATCCATGCAGGGATATACGAAGCATGTTCGCCCGCCAATACGATGCGGCCGTCTATCTGGCAGAGATTTTTGTAGTATTTCTCTCTTGAAGCATCGCTCCATATACCGTGGCAGCCGTTCGTCCATGGGACGCGGTGCCAGCCCACAGCAACGCCTGTGTCAAACTCTTTGGTGTATTGAGGGTGTACCAGCGCGCCGTATTTGAGCGCAGTGTCTATACGTCCTTTAGGACTCATGGACGTGAACTCATACGCGTTGCGTCCCCAGATATATGCGCCAAGCAACACGCCCTTGCCTGCTTTGCCGTATTCGGTATTTGGATAACCTATCGTGGATATCGGCGTATTTGTATATGTGATACCGCCGTAAATATCGTCGTCTTCCTCCCAAAACTTACGTTTGAACTGAAGTCCAACTTTAACAGAAGCCTCGTAAGGCACGGCGTCAATCGCCTCTTTTGTAGTCTTGCTTACATTAATCGGCATTTGGCTTAGGATAGACAAAGGAATGGTACATATGCAGTAATCCGCTTTCTCCGTTAAAGTACCTGACGGCTTGAGGCTGTCTTCATAACTTACGGTAACGCCTTTTTCGTCTTGATGTATCGCCGTAACGCGCGCATTGTATTTGATGAGGCTGCCGACTTGTCTCTCAAAACCTGCGGCTACTTGATCCATACCGCCTACAGGCTGGAATATCGCACTTTGGAACTCATGGAATTGACCTGTGATGATTCTCGACCAAAATTTGGACTTAATCAACTCTTTACCTTCCAATATATCTTTCGAAGGCGTAGCAAGAGGCATCAAACCGCCGCCCGGCCATATCTCAAAACCGCGTCTTTCAGCACTCTCCAAAGACGCCGTATATTTACCGTCATGGTCTAATGCGCCCCATCTTACAAGAGCGTTTGTCAATGCTTCTTTGTCTTCTTTGCTCAATGTCTTGTCCAATGCGCCTTGATTGACCGATTTGTTTAATAACTCGGCGATATGTCCCTGAAAGTCAGCCTGTATCTTGCGGTATCGCTGCGGTTTGCCGCCGTACGCCTCGGTAGAATGAACAAATGCATTGTAATTTACCTGTATAAAGGGTTCCAATTGAACGCCGAACTTCTTGCAGTAGCTTAAGATGCCGAAGTGATTATACGGAATACGCCATGGACCGGGATTTATATATAGACCCTTATCGAACTCACACTTTTGAGTAGCTCCGCCAAGCTCGGTGAAAGTATCTCCGCCGCGAAGTGTCCAGCAGCGTCCTCCCGCTTTGTGCCTGTACTCAAGAATCTTTACCGAATAACCCGCTTTGCGTAATTCATAAGCGGCAGTCATACCTGCTATTCCCGCACCTAAAACCAATACGCTGGTTCCGTTGGGCGCACCTTTGAGCTGCTCGAACTCTTCACCCTCTTTCAAAGACGATTCAGCGGCAATGCCAAGTGAAGCCATTGCATGATACATAGCGGCCGCACCTGCGGTTTTACCGATGATATTCAGCACTTGTCGTCTTGTTAGCCCCGAACTGTTATCCATTTGTTCCTCCTGTGGAATCTATTTACAGACTAACTGCCGCGATAGGCAATTTTGTTGTGAAAAGAATTATATGATGAATCTTTATCATTTTGCTGTTCATTTTTTAATCACTGCAAAGATTATTTTTTATACTTTATTATGGTTATAATACCGCCTATATAATTTTCTCTATGAAAGGATCCGCAAAATGAAGTCAGTAAAGTTGAGTTTGGCAGCGCTTGCCGCGATAGGCATATCGTCTCACATCAATGCCGCAGCTCTTGAAGAGTCGCTGAAAGAGGTTCAGCCAAGTATTTTTGACCGCATCAAAATAGACGGTTTTGCAAGAGCAAAGATAAACGTCAAGGACAAAGAGAACTCCAACAATACCATTGAGGATATCAGACTCTCGGCGCAGTTAAACATCTTGTATTACGCTTCGGACGATTTGGCTTTCGGCACAACTCTTGCGGCGGATAGAAATGAAAACCCCGCAGGTGCGCCAAGCCAGCCGATAGCGGATTACGACAGCACTTACAACAAAGGTCTTTATATAGATAGATTTTTTCTGCTATATAAGATTAATGATTTTACTCTCACAGGAGGCAAGCAAGATATCTACTCTCCATGGACGGAAACCGGATTTAACTCTTCAAGAGGCAATGGTATAACTACTCTGTATAAAGGCGTTAAGGATTGGACTTTTGCGGCGGCGGCGTTTACCCAAACAAACGGTCTTGACGATACAAATCTTGGTGTGCCTGACGTCGGAAGTCATCACAACTTATATGCTGCAGGCGCGATAGGCGCGCTTAAAGATATAGGTTTGGGATTGCAGTTTTGGGCTGGAGCTTACGAAAAGGTGATAGATGCTGCGCTGTTTGCTGACGTACAGTATTCGATAGAGGGTTTTAGTATAAGAGGTCAGTTAAACTACTCGAAGCTTGACAAAGCTTTTGCAGACAATAAAAGCTACACGGATGATGACGGTATGTTTTACGGCGTAGAAACAGGCTACAAAAACGACCGTTTTTCTGTAGGTGCGAGCTATACAAAAAATGACAAAAGACAGCCTGTTTACGGCTTGGACGGCGATAATATCGGCTTTATCAAAGTCGGCAGCGATTTGTATTATTACATGATAAATAAAAGAGATACACAGACGTATTATGTCAAAGGCGGTCTGTATTTTGACAAATTAAGCTTTAGAGCTGGGTATGGCATACTTGACAGCGGCAAAAAAGGTTATGACGGGAAGATAAGCGAGGCTCATGCAGGCGTATATTACCAGTATCTTAAAGATTTTAGCGTTGATTTGACTTTGGCGGCGCTTGATGGAGGAGAGACGACTGTATCCGACTCCGTATCGGGAACTTTACAGCTTTTGTGTAAATTTTAACACAATATTTACCAAAACAAAAAGGCTCCATTTATGGTTTTTTTGATATAATATTGCTTTTTAAATTTTAAAAAAGGAGATTTACACGATGGCTCTTTATGACAGAGATTACGCCAATGAACAGGTAAAAAATGAGGAGTTGGGGCAAGTACAGAGTAAAAGCGCGCTTTCCCTTTTTATCAAAAAGACTTATCAGCTTTTTGCAGCTTCGCTTTTAGCAGGAAGCGTTGGAGCTTATGTAGGTTTGGATTATGCATATGAGATAGCAAGCTTTGGTCTTTGGGCATTGCTTCCATGGATTGGTACTTTGATAGCGCTTCATTTTGCCAAAAGAGTAAACGGACTTAACTATGTGCTTTTGTTTGCTTTTACATTGATGGGCGGCTTGATAATCGCTCCTGTGATAGCTTCTTATTTATCCATGGGCGCGGGGCAAATCGTAGTAAACGCATTTATCTTGACAACTGTAGCTTTTGGCGGTTTGAGCATTTTTGCCATGAATACGAAAATCAACTTCAGCGGACTTGGTAAGTTTTTATTTATAGCGCTGTTAGTTTTGATAGCGGCTTCTGTTTTGCATTTGGTTATGGCGGCTTTTGGTATGGCAAGTTCGCTTTTTTACACGTTTATTTCAGCGGCAGGCGCGATAATATTTAGTATCTATATCCTTTACGATACCCAAAATATCATCAAAGGCGCTTACGAAACTCCGATAGAGGGAGCTATAGCTCTTTATCTTGATTTCCTAAATCTTTTCCTTTATCTATTAAGACTTCTTGGAATATTCAGCAGTGACGATTAAAAACTAAGGGGAGCTTCCCGCTCCCTTTATTTACGAATAAAACGTCGGATTTGGTATATCGTCGTTGAGTACAAAATCTCCAACGGCTAAAATTTTATAATCAACAGGATCATGCAGAGTCTGAGTCCTTAAGTTTCTCCAAAATCTATCAAAACCCAAAGCTTTAGTTGTCGCGCGCGAACCAAGTATCTCGAAAATACGGCTTGTTACGTCAAGTCCTGTTTGTGTCGCTGCGACTCTGGCGATTGCCGCTTCTATGGCAAATTCGCCTCTCTCTCTTGCAGTCAATTTCTCGCCTTTTTGCCACAATACGTCAAGCAGGCCATTTACTCTTTGCGTTAAAAGTTTGGCGCTTTCAAGTTTTACATAAAGCTCGCCTACATGACGCAGCAAATACGGATCTTTTTGAGCGCTTGAAGCAAGCGAACTAAGCCACGGTTTACTCTCTTTTCCTTTGACGTACTTTACCGCCTCTTCATACGCGCCTTGCGCTATGCCTAAAAATATATTTGCAAACACAGTCTGTCCGATAAGAGAACGCGCAGTAGAAAACGGCGTTGAAAGAGGTCCGGGATTTGACAAGACCTCATCGCGCGAAACTCTTACATTCTTAAAAACAAGCGTGCCGCTGTCAGTCTGTCTTTGACCGATATTGTCCCAGTCGCTGTTTATCGTGATACCTTCGCGCTTTGTAGGAATCGCCGCAACGAGCGTTTTGCCCTCATGCGTATCTTCGCTTCCAGTTATCGTAAGATAGTCCGAATCCGTCGCGCCCGTAGCGAAATTTTTCGTACCGTTCCATATATAACTTCCATCGGCTTGCTTTTGCGCTATCACATCTTTTCTTATCTGATTTAAAGCGTTGCCCCAAAACCAGCCTTTCTCTACAGTTCCCTTAAACAAAGCTCCCCATTGCTCTTTTGTGCCGTAAAGATATATGGTCGCCAATTGATAATTATGAAACGCGTAAAGATGAGCAAGCGAACTGTCCGCGCGGGCGATAGTTTGTATGATTTCAAGTAACTGCACCCACGATACGCCAGAACCCCCAAACTCTTTAGGTATAAAAAGCGTCAAAAGTCCGCTCTGCCTAATCAAATCGCGCTCTTTTTTAGCCGTACCTCCAGCGATATCGCGTTTTGCCGCACTTTTGGCGAACTCTTCGCTTAGGGTTTTCGCAACGCTAAGCGCCTCTTCATAAGTTAAAACTTTTCCCATTTTTATATCCTTTTCAGATTGAATAATTATCTTCACTTTCGATAACAACTGCGGCATTATCATGCATAGCTTCAAAAACTTTGCGCCTTATCGCGCCAAATTCCGCTCCAGACCTCTCTCTTGGCTCGGGAAGTACGACTTTTATCTGCGAAACTATACGTCCGGGGTTTGTATTCATGACTATGATTTTATCGCTCAAAAATATCGCCTCTTCCACATCATGCGTTACCATTATCATGCTGACCTTTTTATATTTCCAGATACGCCAAAGCTCCTCTTGCAGACGCATTCTTGTAATCGCATCCAATGCGCCCAAAGGTTCGTCAAGCAGTAAAATAGACGGCTGATGAGCAAGCGCTCTGGCAATAGCCGCCCGTTGAGCCATACCGCCTGATAGTTCATGAGGATAAGATTTTTCAAAACCGCCCAAACCCACAAGGGCGATGTTGCGGGCGACTGTCTCTTTTTTTTGCTCTTTCGTACCCTCTGCTTGCAGCAGAGCTAAACCGATATTGTCATTCAGAGTCAGCCACGGCAAAAGACGATGCTCTTGAAATACTATGCCGCGAGAAAGGCTAGTGCCTTTTATACGCTCGTTTTTGAGTAAAATATCGCCCTCATAGTCGCCGTCCAATCCCAAAATAAGGCGCAGAAGCGTTGTCTTTCCGCAGCCTGAGGGTCCGACTATAGAGACAAATTCTCCCGCTTCGACATCGAACGAAGCGTCTTTTACGGCAACAAACGAGTTGCCATCTACCGTAACATATCGTTTGGAAACATTGCGAATTTCAAGCTCAGCCATCGAAGCCAACCTTCCAGCGCAAAAACCGCTGTTGGACACTGTACATGGCTCTATCTATCGCAAATCCTATAACGCCGATTAGCGCCATGCACACCAAAAGTTGATCGGTCATCAAAAGCTGCTGCGAACGAAATATCAAAAAGCCAAGTCCTTCCAGACCGCTCAACCCTTCCGCCACTACGACGATAGCCCATGCAAGCCCCGCCGAATAGCGCAAAGACACGGCTATAGAGGGCAAGATAGACGGAAATATGACTTTCGCGACAAGCTGGCGTTTTGAGAGTTTCAAAACATTCGCCAATTCAATATAATTTTTATCTATATTTCTAATACCCTGCAAAGTATTCAAAAATATCGGGAAAAAGACTGCTTTTGCTATGATGAGCACTTTAGCGGGCGCGCCAAGTCCAAGCCATACGACGATGAGCGGCAGCCATGCAACCGTAGGAATATGGCGCAGGGTATTTATCGTAGAGCCTACGAACAGATCCACCGTGCGCGATAAACCTGCGGCAATACTAAGCAAGATAGCTACTACAGAGCCATAAATAAACCCCTGCCCTACTATGGAAACGCTCGCCCAAATATCGCCCAAAAGCCTCTGTTCGCGCAGCATGTAGATAAATGCCTTTACCACACTTATCGGTTTTGGCAAAAAAATAGGATCTACCCATGCATAAGTGCTTGCACTCTGCCACACAGTAAATATAATCAGCGGCAGAAAAATACCTATATACAGCCGCTTTGAGAAAAACAGCCGTACGCGCCTGCTTATCGCCGAAAAACGATAGTTAGGCACAGACGCGACATTAAGCGATAGAGACTTGCTCATAATTTTTCCCCTGACTCTATATATTTATTTAAAAGTTTTATAGATAGAGTGGGAACCACCTGCGAAAAATTTACCGTCTATAAATTCGTCAACTTCTTTGTCCGTAAGGCTCTTTTGCGTCAAAATATCATCGCCGTTAGCTATGTAGTAACGTAAAAACTCTTTGATGGATTTGCGCGCTTCATCTGCGCTCGCCTCGCCGCCCATGAACTCCCACTGTCCTAAATGCGTTACTTGAAACAATGCTACTTCAACAGGAACTCTAAGCTCTTTGGAGATAATCGCAGCAGCTTCATTAGGATGGTCGGTAGCCCACTCTCTGGTCTTTTCACGCGCCGCCAAGAAAGCTTTGATGACTTGCGGATATTTATCTGCTATGACTTTATTTGCCACGTATGTAACGCGTCCCGCATAATTCACATATACGCCGTCGTCTGCTGGTCTATCTATTACCTTGAGTTTACCCGAAAGCCATGAACCTGTAAACGCAGGAGCTGCAAGGTGCGCGGCAGTAGCGTCCGTCTTGCCTGCTATAACGGCTTGGATAGCGATATTGGAGTTATCGATATTTTCGTGTCGTACATTGCCTTTTTTCAATCGCGAATCAAAAGGAATGCCAGCTTTGTTTAAACTCTCAAAAGGCGAAGACCAGTAGCATGAGATACGGCTTGAGCCGAAATTTTTACCGTCAAGGTCTTTGATATTGTTGATTTTCTTGTTATCGACGGCGGCTAATATCGGCGTGCGATAGCGATTTGAAGGTTCGCTTATCCAGATGATGACTGTATTCAGACCGTTAATGCGGTGGATAGTGGACGGATAAACCATTCGCTGTGCGATAGCCAATTTATCGCCTTTACCGCTTCCAACAGCAGCGCTCTCCGCGCCTAAAAGCTCAGCCGCGCCCTGCCCTATAAGCGTAATTTTTTTCGTGCCGACTTTGTCAAACTCTTCTTTAAAAAAGCCTTTTTCCAAAGCTATAACAGTCCATGGGGATTGCTGAAGATTGATTTCGGGCAGTACGTCTTCCGCCGCATTTGCCGCGCTTCCAACGACACTTAAGGCAAGCAGACTTGCAACTATTTTTTTCTTTAATAAATCTTGTAACATAACCTCTCCTTTTGTAAACAACCGCAGTTTTTGTAAGTCTGCGAATATTTTGTAGAAAGGTAACACAAGAAGGCTTAATACTATATTAAACATATATATTTAATCAAGATTAAAAAAGTTAAGAAACAATGCAAAATATACTTATATCATAAAGCGAAAATTTATCGTCTGAATATGCCTATATGATTTAGCATATAAACCGCCAAAATCGCCATGCCTATGCCCGTGAGTGTGAAAAAACTAAGTTTTTCGCCAAGCGCAAACACGCCAAAACCTATAGCGGAAACCGGCGTTACAAACATGAAAGAGCTTACGCCGTCAGCGCCGATTTTCTTCGTGCCTAAGAAAAATATCGTGGAAGCTATCGCCGTGCTGACTACCGATACAAAGAGCGTATTTATCCAAAACCGCAAATCGACGTAGGAGTTCATCATGATATCAAAATCGGCAAAAAGAGTAGAAAAAAGAGCGGTGAAAGCATACATGTAAAAAGAGAATACTACCATATTGACTTTTGCTTTTGAGCTTGCGATTGTAAGTATAGACCACAACAACGAGCCCAAAATAAAATAAAGATTGTACGGCGTGATGATTTTGGACAGGTTAAACTGCCAAATGCCAAGCATGAGCACCGTACCTAAAAAACCGATGCCAAGCGCATATATGTCAAACCTAAAAATTTTGCGTTTATAGATGAAGATAAGTATGATAAATGTGATTATCGGCGAAAAAGTGTTGATGAATGCGCCCGCCAATGAAGCTGTGCCAAGTTTCGTACCCAAAAATACCACATATCCGTACACAACAGTCAAAAGCGCGACAAAAACAGCGATAAAAAGGCTTTTTTTGTCGATACTAAAGCTCTGTCTTAAAATAATCACCATAAAAAACAGCGCGGCGGCAGTTATAAAATACCGTATAAATACAAGCTCAGACGCACCCATGTATTCGTTCATAATCTTTATGCTCGACCACGAAATACCCCATGCAATCATCGAACCAAACATCAGCGCCATAAATATATTTTTTTGCATCAAAGCTCTTTTTTTAATTTTTATGCGGCGTTGCATTATATCGCTTTTTAACTATATGTCATATTTTGGTATAATCCGCATAAAAAACGAGAAACAAAATGACAGACAAAGATATAAAAAACCTTCCCGTGCCGCTTTTAAGGCTCTGGGATGCTAATCTAAACCGTTTGAGAGAAGGTATCCGCGTAGTCGAGGATATAAGGCGTTACTGCTTTGACGACGAATCAAATGCCAAAAAATTGAAAGCTTTGCGTCACAAAGCAAGGCTTGAACCGTATCTTGAACTCTTAAAAACGCGCGATATCGAGGGTGATGTTTTAAAATCCACGACTAAAAGCGAAGCGTTTAGGGAAAATATAGAGAGTATCCAGACCGCCAATATCAAGCGTGCGCAAGAGAGCGCAAGAGTGCTTGAAGAGAGCCTCAAACTTCTCTCTTCCGAAGAAGCTGAGATTTTCAAGCAGCTTCGTTACTCTTTGTATGCAATAGAAAAAAATCTCGCGGTGAAGTGAAAATTATTTATTCGATACGGTAAGCTGCGGATACGGTATCGTAATCTTCTCTTCATCGAAGCGTAGTTTCACCGCTTCATTGATAGCAAAATATATATCCCAGTAATCGTCGTTTTTTACCCACACCCTAAAGGCAAAATCAACGCTGTTGCTGCTCAAAGCCAAAACGGCAATGACAGGCAGCGGCTCTTTTAAAATCTTAGGATTGCTCGAAGCTATCTCTTCCAAAATCTTTTTTGCTTTTCTCAAGTCATCTTCGTAACTTATGCCAAACACCAAATCAACCCTGCGTATGGATTGCGCGGAATAGTTGATGATATTGCCCGATACCACTTTGGAGTTTGGTATGATGATGCGTTTATTGTCAGGCGTATTTAAAACGGTGCTGAAGATATTTATCTCTTCTACCGTCCCAAGC
Source organism: Campylobacteraceae bacterium (assembly GCA_031282125.1). Taxonomy (GTDB): domain Bacteria; phylum Campylobacterota; class Campylobacteria; order Campylobacterales; family Campylobacteraceae; genus JAIRKW01. The sequence goes on along the minus strand of JAITEH010000056.1, from coordinate 3,325 downwards.
GTGCCCATATCTATCAAATCACCCACTTTAAAAGGTTTGAAAAATACTATCAAAAGCCCTGCCCCGATACTTGAAAAAGAGTCTTTCAACGCCATACCGATAGCCAAACCCATCGCGCCCAAAAGCGCGATAAATGAAGTCGTCTCAACGCCAAGATTGGCAAGTGCGGCAAGCGTTACCAAAAGCAATAAAATAATATAAATCGCGCTTGATAAAAATGATGTCGTAGTAGCGTCCAGCGAAGTTTTTTTGATGACTTTGATGAAAAGTTTCGAGAGATAGCGCGCGACTCTTTTACCTATAAAAAATATAAGCAGCGCGCCGATAAAACGAAGTCCGTAATTATGTAAAAATGTAATCAGATTGTCAACAGCTAAATTTTCCATTTCATCTCCTTGCAAAATTTGAATTATAACAAATTTTATTCATCTTTCGTCCACTCTATGATGTTGTGTTCTATGCCGATGATAGACGGACGTATAGGCGAAATACTCTTTTTGACAGCGGTAAGCGTTTTGGGGATATACAAAAAAAGATATGGATTGTCATCTTTTATGAGTTTAAAAATACGCCGATAGATAGCGCCGAACTCTCCTTCGTCTATCGTTCTTTCGGCTTTTTTGATGAGCGCGTCCACCTCTTCGTTTTTGTAACTTACGAAATTAAAACCGCCGATTTTAGAAGATTCGCTGTGCCAAATAGAGTAAGCGTCGGATTTTAGTCCCATCTGCCATCCCATCACGATAGCCTCAAATCTATGCGGTTCTATGACGGTATTTAAAAACGCCTGCCACTCCATCACGCGTACGCTTACATGTACGCCCGCCTCTTTCAATTGCTGCTGTAAAATCTGCGCTATATAAATCCTTGGACCAACATTTGTTATGAGTTCAAATTTAAGCGGATTTTCCTCATTATATCCTGCCTGCGCAAGAAGCTCTTTTGCTTTTTTGATATCGCGCTTCGGGGCTTTGACGTCGGGATTGAAAGAGTTAGTCTGCGGCATAAACGGACCCGTGCAAACCGTGCCGTCGCCAAACAAAAGCAAATCCACCAACTCCTGCCTGTCTATGGCAAGCGACAGAGCTTCCCGTACGCGCGCATCTTGAAATTTGGGCAATTCCAGATTGAATCCCACATAAGAGTATGAATGAGACATTGTTTCGTATATGTTAAAACGCTCATGAAACTTTTCATCAAGCTGTCTTTTGACTTGCAGCGGCGTCAAACTACCGATATCCAATTCGCCTGATTTTAACATTAAAAATTCCGTCGCGCTGTCTGGGGCGAAATGGTAAACTATCCTATCAAGCTTCGCAGAGCCTAAAAAGTAATTTTTATTCGCATCCAATATAAAATTACTCGAAATAGAAAAATCTTTCAAAACAAATGCTCCCGTGCCTACAGGCTTTTGGTTGAAAGAGGATGTCATCATGGATTTTTCATCTTTTAAGATATGATATGGAAGTATGCCTATCGTCCAAGTCTCAAGCGCGGCGAAGTATGGGTATTTGTACGTAACTTTGACGCTTAAGTTATCTACCGCTTCCACCTTTTCTACATGTCTAAAACTCTCTGCGTAAGGCGTAAAGACTTTTGGAGAGATTATCGTCTCGTAAGTGAAAATCACGTCCCGCGCGCTAAAACTCTCGCCGTCGCTCCAAAAAACATCGTCTCTAAGAGTAAAAAGAACCGTTTTGTTGTCCAAAAAGCGATAGGATTTTGCAAGCTCAAGTTTTATCGAAGCATTTTCGTCGTAAGTGATGAGAGAATTAAAAATATACTGCGCAATCTCACTGCTTACCGTATCTGTGGAGAGTATAGGATTGATGCGGCTTGGATTGGCGCTCATACCGATATGAAGCGAAGCGCAAAGAGACAGTTGTACCAAAACAGCTAAAGTGATTAAGATTTTCATGAAAGACATTATAGCAGAAGTTGCAACGCACTTTAAAGGATGTGAGGAAGCGTTGCAACTCCCTATAATGCTACAAAAAGGAGGTTTGTCATTTAGACAAGTAAGATTATACCATAGCCAAGTTAAATTGTCAATTAATGAGTAAAATTTTTGACAATTTTTCTTAGAAATATATGCCGCCTGTTACTGATAATACGCTTGAATTGGCTTTGCATGAGAGAGTTTTTGTCTTGTCTCTTTCAAACATTTTTTGCTTTTACAAAGAGGGGTTTTGGCGTCTGTTTTTTATGTTTTTTGCTTGATAAATAATGTATTTATTTCTAAGACGCAAGAGCAATCTGATTTAAAATATTTATACTAATATTATTTGTTTTAATAAATTTATGCGAGTTGTAACTAGTCTTCGAAAGTAAAAATCCACAAAAGAGTCGGATATACCAACTCTTTTGTGATGAAATATTTTGATTAGCGTTTTGAAAATTGTGGAGAACGTCTGGCTTTGTGTCTGCCGAATTTCTTTCTCTCTACGACTCTTGAATCTCTTGTCAAAAGTCCTTTTGGTTTTAAAATAGCTCTGAAATCAGCATCCATATTGGCAAGAGCTTTTGCTATGCCATGGCGCAAAGCTTCAGCTTGAGCTGAATATCCGCCGCCTGTGATGACAGCGTTTACTTCTATCAAAGATTCTTGTTTTGTAAGCAAAAGAGGTTGTACGACTTTTAGCTTAATAGCCTCATGACCGCCAAGCCATGTATTCAAATCAATACCGTTTATAACGATTCCGCCTTTACCTGTTTTGATTCTGACTTTAGCGACCGCTGATTTTCTTTTTCCCGTTGCGTAAACTACTGCCATAGTTATTTTCCTTCCGTTTTGCTAAATTGTGCCGTATGAGGATGCTCACCGAGCGCATAAACTTTAAGTTTTTTGAGCATAGCTTTACCTAAAACAGTCTTTGGAAGCATGCCGCGTGCCGCAATTTTATATAATTTTATAGGATTTTTCTCAAGTAGTTCGCCAAGTTTTTCGCTTTTTGTGCTGCCGAAATATCCGCTGTGTCTATAATAGAATTTGTTTTCAACTTTTTTACCGCTAAAATCTGTCAAAGCGGCATTTATAATCACAACAAAATCGCCGCAGTCCACATTTGGTGTAAATGACGGTTTGTGTTTACCGCGAAGAAGTGTCGCGACTTCAGTTAAAACACGTCCAAATCGTTGTCCTTTTGCGTCTATCAAGACCCAATTTCTAACAACCTCATTTGGTTTTACAATCTTAGTAACGCTCATTGTATTGCCTTTTTAAGTTTTAAAGAGAGGATTGTAGTTAAATAATTCTTATAGTTCGCTGAATTTCAAATTATTCTAAGTTTATAATCTCAATCTCTTTTTCATGCAGATAATAAAG
>JAITEH010000033.1 GCA_031282125.1 Campylobacteraceae bacterium | reverse complement strand
TTGAAAATCAAAAGAGGCGTCGCAGACGAAAGCAGCATCAAAACAATCGCCAGCAAATAGCCGTATTTTAGGTGAAGTTCGGGCATCCACTGAAAGTTCATGCCGTAAATACTCGCTATCAAAGTCGGCGGCAAGAAGATAACATTGACAATCGTAAATATCTTGATGACTTTATTTTGCTCAATAGACAAAGTGCCTAAAAATATATTTTGCAGATAATCAAGCCTTTCGAAATTAAAATCCGTATGTTCGATGAGCGAACGGACGTCTTTTAGCATTATCGTTATCTCTTTTTTCAAAGATTCTGGGAATTTGGAAGATTTCAGAAGCGAAGTTAAAATACGTTGCTTGTCGGTAACGTTCTCTCTTATCTTCATGTTCAAGTCTTCAAACACCGAAATCTTTTCCAATATCTCTTCATCCTCTTCATTGACGTAATCAGCAAAAACTTGGCGTCTTACTTTCGTTATCTCGCGCGCTAAGCCCTCTATCGTATCGGCGTCAGCGTCGATTCTGATATCGATGATTTTCGTGAAGATATCAAATCCGTCTTTTAAATCTTTGTGCGAAACGAACAGTTTGTTTGCAAATTCATCAAAGCTTTTCAAGGTTTTATATCTGATGGATACCAAAAGTTTATCTTGCAGCATAAATGAAACCGTCTCATTGTAAGGGTTCTCATCGTTATTGACAAGAAAATAGCTGTTTATCTCTATCCTCTCGCCCTCTTCCCAATACCTTGAGCTTATCTCTATCTCTTCACTCTCTTGCTTTGTCGGGAATTGCATATTAAAAAGTTTCTCAACGGCGCGAATTTCGCTTATATTCGGGGTGAGCATGTCTATCCAAATGATATTTTGTGCGTCGTTTTTTAACGTACTGATGTCATTTACGACATCCAGACGTTTTCCCTCTTTCAGATAGTATCTAATCATACCGCGCTCCTATTTCGTAAATAGAGCAGAATTATAATTCTTTTATACTAAAACTTTGGCATGTTTTGTGCCGACAAGCAAAATCACAGCGCCGATAAATGATGACAAAGCTATCACAAGCATCAAAGGAAAAAGCGTGCCGTCATCAAACACGCTTACCAAAAGCCCCGACACCGCGCCGACGCTGTACTGCAAAACGCCAAGCACCGCGTTCGCAGATGCGCTTGTTTTCGGAAAATACTCCAAGATGATGGAGATGGCATTTCCGAAGATAAATCCAAGCATTCCGATAAATAGAGCTATCAAAGGCGCCATGATAAATATATTTTCGCTTTTGTGCAAAATCAGCAGTAAAAGAGCGATGAGCACCTGCATTTTTATGCCAAATCTTAGTATTTTTAAAGGAGAAAATCTCCTTACTATCTTTACGTTTATCTTGGAGGTTATTATCATGACGGAGATATTCATGGTAAAACAGACCACAAACATAAATTTTGAAAGACCAAAGTAGTTGGTATATACTATCGAAGATGAGGCAAGCAGAGCATACAGCCCGGAACTGCTGATAACAAGTGCGGTCATGATTATCATGGGTTTTGGAGTCGTCAAAACTTCGATATAATTTTTCACGGGCGTAACTCTTCTTTTGTCAGCAACGTTTTGTGTTTTAAAATATTTGACGTAAAAAAACAGCGCGAGCAGAGAGTAAACAGCCAAAAGCGCAAATATAGCTTCCCAGCGTCCAAACATTGAAATGATGACAAGACCAAGCGCAGGAGCTACAAGCGGTGCCAAAATAGTCACAGAACCTATCATGGAAAAAATCCGCGCGCTTTCGCTGCCGCTGAACATATCTCTTACGATTGCGGCTACATTCACAGTAGCTGCGCCGCCGCCGAGCGCTTGAACAAATCTCAAAACCCACAGCGCGTGTACGTCGTTTATAAAAGCCATAAATATACTGCTTATGCAAAATATTCCAAGACCTGCGATAACTATCGGTCTTCTGCCGTAAGCGTCCGATATCGGGCCGCCGATGAGCTGTCCTACGGCAAGTCCCATGAAAAATATACTGATACTTATCGCTACCTGCGGTTCTGGTACGTTCAAGGATTGGCTCATGGTATTTACGGCGGGCAGATACATATCTATAGCTAAAGGCGTGATGGCAGAGAGTGCGGCGAGAATAAAAACTAACTGTTTTTCTGTGAAAGATTTCATTTTATGCCTTGATTTATGATTTTTGGAAATTTTTACGGTTTAAACTACTTTTTGCGCATAAAAGATATGATAAGCAACAAAATAACTACACACTGCAATACCACTAAAATGTAGTGTAAAAAATATACCTGCGCTATTTTATCCAAAATTCCGCCGATTTCTATTAACTCATAATAAAAAAACGCGCCGCCAAGTCCCGCAAGATAGCCTATCTGCTTCGATATATCAAGCAAAGAGTAGAGATTTGTATGTTTTAGCACAACTGTCTCCACCCTTATCACGTAACTGCCGAATAAAAATGTGATTTGGTAGCAGATATAGATAATCAAAGCCGAAAGCAGGGATTTGCCCAAAATCAAAAATGTCAAAACAATAGCAAGTGTGACAATCTCAACCGCAAAAAGCACTATAAAAAGCGCTCGTTTATTCATCAGTTTTTTATACTGCGAAGCGATTATCATCGTGCCTACGGCAAGCAAAATGCCGCCAAGCGAATATATAAGCGGCTGGAGCGGTTCGTAAATGATAAAAATACTTCCCGTTGAAAACCCAAAAAACATAGAGCTAAACAGTCTATAAAAAAGGTAACTTTTAAACCTCATCAAAAATTTTCTCTTATGCCAATGTAAAAACTTCTGCCAAGAGTGCCGTAGCCGTCTAACTCTTGATAATATTTGTCAAAGATATTGTGTACTTTTAGGTATAAATTTATATTGTCGGAAACGTCATAATTTATATTATAATCAGCCAAAAAATATTTTCCTGTCTGTACGCCGTTTGAGTCGTATTTTGAGCCTATGTAAGAGCCTTTCAGGTTCATGTACAAAAAGTCGCCGATAAACCATGACAAAGAGCCTGCAAATCTATTTTGTGCGCGCCTTGCCAAGCGTTTGCCGTAGGCATTTTTGGCGTCAAGATAAGCGTATGACAACTCTCCCAACAGCACGTCAAAAAAGCTTTGACTTACGCTTGCTTCAACGCCTTTGTAAGAGCTTTTGCCATGAATGTTGTAGTAATAGTCCAACGGCCACATGCCGCCGTAGTTAATAGCATTTTTTATCCTCTGGTCAAAATATGTCAGCACAAAGTTTTTGCCTCCTGCTGCGACCTCGTATCCGCTTGAGCTTTCGGCTTTGAGCGTATCTGTCGCGCCGTAATTTTGCTGATAGAGATTTGGAGCTAAAAAGCCAGTTTTATACGAAGCGGACAGAAAAAAATCTCTGTAAAAATTGTATTTTACGCCTGCTTTAAATGTCAGTTTGTCTTCAAACGTATCTCTTGCGTCAAATCTCAAAGACTGCGAAACTACAAAATCGCCAAATCCGTTTGAATTAACGGCAAAAACATACTTGTCGTCTTGCATGTCATTTGGGAACTTCGCCCCAGAAGATAGCTTCACTTCATCTTTTAAGTAGCCGACGCCAAACAAAAGCGAACCATCATCAATGTAACTCCACTCGTCGCTTGCGTAAGCTTCGTAAGTTTTACCGATATATCCGTTATAAAAAGAGCGTTCAAATCCGCTGTAGTTTACTCTCGCGTCTATTTTGTGTTTTTCATATTTGCCGATATAGCCTAACGAATATAAAGAGGTGCGGATTGTGTTAAAATACTCATCTACGCCATACCCGTACAAATCGTCATAGTCGTCGGCATCCACCCCAGCTCCCGCGTCAAAATGGACTTTGGCTTTAGCGTTTCTCATGAAAAATTCAAGCCTGTCGTTATCGCTTATATTGACGCCTCCCTTTATATGCAAGACAGTGTTTTCAAAGCCGTCTTTTTCCCAGTCCAAATCCCTATTTGCATATCCGCTTTCGCCTTTTTTAGGAGCTGCGGCAGAGATACCTTCCGTTTGTAACGATAAAAATGACAGCGATATATCAAACGCTTCGTTTGCAAATCCAAGAGAGCTTGCGTACTTTCTCCACTCATTTGAGCCAAACTCTGCCGATATATCGGCGCTTACGCCTTGCTTTTTTGTTTTGGTGATGATATTGATAACGCCACCGCTGGCATCGCTTCCCCAAACGCCGCTTTGAGCGCCTCTTACTATCTCTATTCTGTCTATATCGTATAAATCGATAAGCTCCGTCTGCGCGCCGCTTAAGCCGCTTACGTCGTTTACCCTTACGCCGTCTATCAAAACAAGCGTATGTTTAGCGTCAAATCCTCTCAAATACAAAGAGCTGCTCTGTCCGAAACCGCCGTTAGCGGTAGAGTCTGCGACTGTATTCAAAGCTTCAATGATACTTTGAAAGCCTTTCAGCTCTATCTCTTCGCTTGTTATAATTTCTACGGAATCTATAGTGTGGGATTTTTGTTTTAGCGTACGCAGGCTGCTTTGTTCGTAAGATTTTTTTCTTTCGATATTGCTTATGACGTGTATCGTCTCAAGCGACTCCTCTTTCGTCTCGGACTCTTTTTCGCTTGCAAAGTTTTGACTTATTTGGTTGTCTTTTGCGTCTATGGCGATGTTTTCAGCTTCAAGAGCAACGCCCGCACTGCAAGCCAAAATCGCCGCAAGCGAAAAGTATCTTTTTTTGTAACCTCTGAATAGTTTCAAGTTATCTCCTTTTCAAAAACAATCAATTATTGTACAAACTTAAAACTTAAATCTAAAAAAGAGTTCCAAAAAACCGATATTTACGAATCCTGCGTAATACCGTTGTCCAAAAACAAACTTTGGGCAGAATACAAAAGATGTATGTCGTCCTCTTGCATAATCCTGTCTATTATCGCTTTCATGACTTCGCTTTTGTGTTTCAATATCTCGCGGTACGGCGACACATACCACACTCCCATGACTATGCCGTTTCCATGCGCGCTGGGATAAAAAAATACTTTCGGATATTGGGTCATATTTCTTAGCGTATAGCGGCTTTTCAAGGCGTCGTACTGCTTTTTCGCCATTTCTGTAAATCTGCTCGTTACAAGTTCCGCAGCCTCGAAGCCTATTTTTTCGGCTTTTGCGAGATTGCTGTCAAATGTCATGCGTATCTCTATCAAATCCAAAATCGTTTTCAGCGATAGATGTGTATAGTTATATACCTCTCCCATGATGAGATAGTAGTTAGGCACGAATATCACGCGGCCGGCTTTTTTGTGTTCAGTCAAGGCATCGTTTGTGATATTTTCGTACAGAGTTAGTTTTGTAAGGCTTATATTTATCACATCTCCGATGATGGAGCGGCCGTCTTTTGATATTTTTATCCTGTCGCCGATTTGGATAGAGTTACTTGTGATCAACACGAACCATCCGACATAACTCAAAACCCACTCTTTCATGACGACCGTAAGTCCAGCGCCCACAACGCCAAAAACCGCCAAAACCTGCGCCATATTTTCCACATACATGAAAGCAAAAATCAAAATAGCGATAATCACAAAAAGGATATTCAAAATCTTGCTTATCATGAAGTATCTCTGGTCGTACTCTTCGCTTCTGTCTTTTTTTCTTTTCAAAAACAACTTAAGAACATTTGTGAAGATGAAGATAATACCAACAGAGATGAGGATATAGAGCAGTTTTCTAAACTCCTCGTTTTTGAAACTGTCGGCTTTTTTGTTGTAAGTCCCATACTCTTTCAGGACGCTTTCATAAGTTTTTTCCAACGTGTCAAGCGAGATTTGCAAAAGCTTTTTGTCGTTTTCCAAAATAGGTTCGTTTTTAAATTCTTTTTCCAAACCGCCGATAATCACAAGCGCGTTTTCATACTCTTTGCGGTAATCTTTCATTCTTTTATTTAGACGCTCAACTTCGTTTTCAAACTCGCCCGAGAGCAGAGAGAAAAGCGATATCTTCGCGTCATTTAAGCGTTTAAGCAAAGACTCAAACGGCTCAAATATCCCATAAAGCGGCTCTTCATAGTTGTGTAAATTTAAGTTGTTTTCCAGTATGCCTATCTCTTCTTTGAGCCTTACGGCTTCTTGCAGGTTTTTATCTGCAATCTCTACATTCAGCCTGTTTTGCAAAATCTCCAACTCTTGATGCGAGCGGACATAATTTTGGTACGTTTGAAGCGATAAAAGCCAAATATTTTGAGAATCGCGATACTTTTTTTGAATACTCACAGCATCGGTCGTCCCATTTGCAAAAACAGCCGTTACAAAAAAGCAAAATATAAAAATTAATTTTTTCAAGCGCTCTCCAAAAAAATAGTCTTATCGGCACACCATTTGGCTAAAGCTCTGTCATGAGTGATAAGTAAAACTCCACACTCTTCTAACGTCCCAAGCAGATGTTTTAAGATATCAATCTGCGTGATATTATCGAGCGCCGAGGTTGGTTCATCAGCCAAAATCAACTCCGTTTTTAAAAGCAGCGCGCGTAGTATTGAGCATCTTTGAAGCTCTCCGCCGCTAAGTTTGTGCGGCTTTTCATGCAGAAGTTTTTCGCTAAGCGATAGTTTCTCGCAAAGCGGCAAATACTCGCGTCTTTTCAAATCTCTCTTTACGACGTCCTTAATTTGTGTAAAAATTGAGTAAGTCGGATGAAAAGATGAATACGGGTCTTGATAAATCTGCGCCGCTTTTTTGTGCGTTATAACGCCGCTTTTTGGCTTGAGATTGCCACATATAAGCTCAAAAAGCGTACTTTTGCCCGAACCGCTTGCGCCAAGCAAGCAGATTAATTCGCCTTTTTTAAGCTCAAGTGAAAAATCCCTATATAAAAAATCGCCGTTAGGATATGAAAATGTCAGATTTTTTATATCCAAAACCGTACTCATCAGCGGATCTGCCCGTCGCCGTAGATTTTATACTTATACGTCGTAAGCTCATTGATACCCATAGGTCCTCTTGCATGCAGTTTGTTCGTGCTGATGCCCACTTCCGCGCCAAACCCGAATTCTCCGCCGTCCGTAAATCTGCTTGAAGCGTTTACATAAAGGCATGCCGCATCGACGTCTTGCATGAACTTCTCGGCTTTTGTGTAATTTTCAGTAATGATAACTTCAGAGTGCAAAGAGCCGTATTTTCTTATATGTTCTATCGCATCTTCCAAGCCATCGACTATCTTGATAGACATGATATTGTCAAGATATTCGTGTCCGAAGTCGTCCTCTTCCGCTTTTTTGATGTCTATTATCTTGAGGGTATTTTCACAGCCTCTAAGCTCGGTCTCTTTCTCCGAAAAAGCCTCTTTCATTTTTGGTAAAACTTCAGCGGCTATATCTTTGTGCACCAAAAGCGTCTCAAGAGCGTTGCATGCGCTTGGTCTGCTGCATTTGGCGTTCACGGCTATATTTAACGCCTTGTTTATATCGGCTTCATTATCTACATACACATGACACACGCCTTTATCGTGTTTGATAACGGGAATTGTCGAATTTTTACTTATAAAACTTATCAGCGACTCGCCGCCTCTTGGTATGATGACGTCGACGTATTGGTCCATTTTGATTAACTGCGCTACGCCCTCTCTTGACGAATCAGGCAGCAGCGAGACGGCTTCAAGAGGTAGATTAAACCTTTGAAGAGCCTCTTGGATAGCGACTACTATAGCTTTATTGCTTCTTTCTGCCTCTTTGCCGCCTTTTAAAACGCAGATATTTCCGCTCTTAAAACACAGCGCGGCAGTGTCGCTCGTAACATTCGGACGGCTTTCGTAAATGATACCCACAACGCCGATAGGAGTCGTTACTTTCTCTATCCTAAGTCCGTTTGGCACAACCCAGCCGTCAAGCACTCTTCCTGTGGGCTCTCTCAAAGCGGCTATCTCTTCCACAGCTTTTGCCATCGCTTCGATGCGTCCTTGATTTAGTTTTAGTCTGTCTATCATTGAAAAACTTAGATTATTATTTTTGGCATGTTTCAAATCCAGCGCGTTTGCGCCGATAATGGCAGTTTGGTTTTGTCTTATGGAATTTGCAAACTCATGTAAGACTTTTGTTTTAAACGACGGCTTTAAATTGGCAATCGTTTTGGCAGCATTTTTGGCTTTTATTAAAAAATTTTCCATAATTTTTCCTCTGATTTTTGCTTTGAAATTTAATTGTAGCTGTTTTTGCCTTTTAAGCGGTTTATGTTACTATTTAAAAAGCCGTATTTAAAATACCTTTGGATAAAATAAAAGCTTGTTTTTTAAAAAGATTTAAAATGTGCGAGAAAATAATATGCAAAAACCGTTATTAATTGAGATTGGCGTAGAGGAGCTGCCTGCTATACCATTTTTAAAAGAGCTGCCGAATATCAAGACAAAGTGGAGCAAGATTTTAGAAGCGAACGAACTTAAAAGCGATTTTGATTTTTTTTATACGCCAAGACGACTTGTCTTTTGGCATAAAAGCTTTTTACTAAAACAGCCCAACCATTTTGAAGAGTTTTTCGGCGCGCCCGAAGAGAGCGCATTTATCGATGGCGAACCGACAGCCGCAGCGACAGGTTTTGCCAAAAAATGCGGCGTAAAGGTTGGCGAGCTTGAACGAGCGCAAAAAGGCGGTAAGAGCGTTCTTTATTACAAAAAAGATATTGAAGGCAAAGAGTCCAAAGAGCTTTTGGAAAAGATGCTCAATGAGTTTTTAAAATCGCTGAATTTTGGCAAATCCATGCGCTGGGGAACTTGCGAAGAGAGTTTCATAAGACCGATAAGATGGCTTACCGTGATGCTTGGAGACGAAGTGTTGCAACTGCAAGTCTTTGGCGTCAAATCAAACAATTTTACCTATCCTCACCGCTCGCTAACCTCAAACAAATTTACTTTCAGCAGCGTGGATAACTATTTTGAAGAGTTAGTAAGAGGATTTATCGTACTTTCTCAGAAAGAGAGACATGACAAGATAATCTCGCAGATGGACGCACTCGAAGCGATAAGCGACGTGAGCGTCGAGAAAGATAAAGAGCTGTTGGAAGAGGTTGTGGCTATCACGGAACATCCGACTGTTTTGATGGGCAATTTCGACGAACTGTTTTTGAAACTGCCGCCTGAGGTTATCATAACCTCCATGAAAGAAAATCAACGCTATTTTCCCGTTTTTGAAAACGACAAACTCAGCAGTCACTTTGTAGTTGTTTCAAACGCCGTGAGCAACGACTATATCCTGATAATCAAAGGAAATGAGAAAGTCCTGCATGCAAGGCTTAGCGACGCGTTGTTTTTCTACGAAAACGACTTGAAAAAAGGCTTACAGACAGAAGGACTAAAATCAATCGTTTACATCGAGGGGCTTGGTTCGCTTTATGATAAATCCCGCAGAGAAGAGCGCATAGGCACATATCTTGCGAATGCCAACAAAAAAGCGTTTTTTGCGCAAAGAGAGGATTTGAGCGAAGATGAACTTAGCGATCTTTTAAGCAGAACGCTCACTTTGGCAAAAGCCGATTTGCTTAGCGAAATGGTGGGCGAATTCCCCGAGCTTCAGGGCATAGTCGGATATTATTACGCTTTGGAAGAGAAAGAAGATAAGATGCTGGCTCTTGGTCTAAAAGAACAGTATTTGCCAAACAGCGAAGAGAGCGCGCTTCCAAGCACATTGTTTAGCGCAGTTGTCGCACTTAGCAACAAAGTGGACTCTCTCATGGCGCTATTTAGCATAGGCAAAATCCCGACAGGCACAAAAGACCCGTTTGCTCTGCGCAGGGCGGTAAACGGCGTGATAAAAATCGTCTTAAAATACAATCTGAATTTCAACATAAGAGTCGTTTTTGCAGAGCTTGGCGCGCTTTATGCGCCTTTTGATATATTGCAGCTTGAGGGATTTTTCATAGAGAGACTTTATCAATTATTTGACAAAGTCAATCCTTCCATCATAACAGCAGTTATCGAGGGTGGAGAAAGAGACATCGTAAAGATTGCGCAGAAGATAGAAGTGTTGAAAAATATCTCTCAAGAAGAGAGTTTTAAAGATGTTTTCTCAACCTTTAAAAGAGTTGCAAATATCATAAAAGATGTAAATTGCGAAGCCGAACATACCGTGTATGAGGTGCTTTTGCAAGATGAAGCCGAAAAAGCTCTTTTTGAAGCATATACCAAAGTAATTTCAAAAGAGTACAATAGTTTTGATGAGAAATTAAGAGCGCTGTTTGCCTTAAAACCTCTTATCGATACGTTTTTCAATAA
>JAITEH010000081.1 GCA_031282125.1 Campylobacteraceae bacterium | reverse complement strand
AAATCGCTCAAAAGCACTCTCATAAATATCCTTTTAAAAAAGAAATTGTAGCGTAAATTTTTCTTATGCAAAATAGTGATACAATATCCGTTTTTAATTCAAAAAAAGGCAGACAAAATGAAGATAGTCGTTATCCAAGGACCAAATCTTAACATTTTAGGACACAGAGAGCAGGGTATTTACGGCTCCATGAAGCTTGAAGATATTCACGCTCAAATGGAAAATGTGGCAAAGCAAAACAATATTACGATTGAGTTTTTCCAGTCAAATTTTGAAGGCGAGATAATCGACCGCTTACAGGAGTGTTTGGGAGACGCGAACGGCGTCATCATCAACCCAGCCGCTTATACGCACACATCTATCGCGATAAGAGATGCGATAAGCGCGCTTAATATCCCCGTTATCGAAGTTCATATCAGCAATATCTACCGCCGCGAAGAGTTTCGTCAAAAAAGTTTGATAGCGCCAGTATGCTCAGGACAAATCAGCGGATTCGGACCTTTTGGATACCACTTGGCTTTAGTAGCTTTGATGCAGATTTTAGCAGAGATAGACGCTATCAATAAAAGAAAAGCAGAATCAGAGAAAAAATAAGTTGAAACCCTACATTGTCCAAAACGAAAATGCGCTCTATCATGAGTGCGCATTTTCCTGCGATAACGCTCTTTTTTTGCGTTTTAATGAAAATGAAGCCTATTTTTTAACAGATGGCAGATATGTCACGGAAGCAAAAGAGAGTATCAAAAATGCCGAAATCATAGACGCTAAAAGGGATTTAATCAAAAAAGCGCGCGAATTAATCAAAAAAGCGCGCTTGAAACAGATAATTTTTGACCCGTTAGAATTTAGCGTAGCGAGATTTCACGCATTGACGAAAAATTTGAATATCAATTTCACGCCGCAAAAAAACTTTTCTCAAATAAAGCGCATGATAAAAACGCCCGAAGAGATAGAGCTGCTTGAAAAAGCCGCATTGGAAGGGCAAAAAAGTTTTGAGCGTTTTGAAAAAATCTTAAAAACTTGGGGAGTCGGCAAAAACGAACAGCAGCTTCATTATAAAGCCGAAGATTGCATGAGAGACGAGGGCAAAAACGAGCTTAGTTTTTCGCCGATTTGCGCTGTCAATGAAAATGCGGCCAAACCGCACGCCATGCCTTGCGAAACTAAAATACTACAAGAGGGCGATTTGTTGCTTTTGGACGCTGGTATAAAATACCGCCGTTACTGCTCTGATAGGACGCGCACGATAGAGGTGTGCGATAATGCGGCATTTGACAACAAAAATGAGCAAAAGTTCAAAGATGAGTTCAGACAAAAGATTTACGACACGGTTTTAAAGGCGCAGGAAGCCGCTATAAATAGTATAAAAATCGGTGTGAAACTAAGCGATGTGGATAAAGCCGCCAGAGACGAGATAGAAAAGGCTGGTTTTGGTAGATATTTTATCCACTCTACGGGGCACGGCGTAGGGCTTGACATACATGAACTGCCCATCGTTTCGCCGCGCTCAAAAGATATCGTCGAAGAGGGCATGGTATTTACCGTGGAGCCTGGAATATATCTGCCGAATAGTTTTGGCGTGCGCACAGAAGATATGATAGCTGTAGTAAACGGTAAAGCCAAAGTTTTGCATGCAGATAAATGATACTAAGAATGTTTTAAGATGGCATAAAACCAAGTTTTTCCCCATCTTAAAAACTTCAAAAGACGAATTCAAACATACGGCTTTTATCGGGGTCGGCGGAAATGTTGGGGATACTAAAAAAAGATTTGACAAGCTTTTTAGATATTTTTTAAATTCCCCACTTTTATATGTAAGAAAAACTTCGCCGATTTTGCAAAATCCTCCGTTTGGATATTTAGACCAAGAGGATTTTTTCAATGCCGTCATGATAGTGCAAACTTCGCTCAGCGCACAAAAACTGCTTAAGTTTTTACTTCATGCGGAAAAGATTTTCGGACGCAAAAGAAGCTTTAAAGATGCGCCCAGAACGCTTGATTTGGATATAATTTTTTTTGATACAGCAAAATTTATGCAAAAAAATATTATTATTCCACATCCAAAATGGCAAGAAAGATTATCGGTTTTATTGCCTTTATACATGATATAAGAGAAAAGATGGAAATTTTAGAATACAGCGATGATATAAAAAGAACAGACAAAGAGATTGCCGAAAGCCTTAAAAGCGACTGCGAGAAGGGTTTCGCACTTTTAAAAGATATAGGCGCGGCAGTGGCGATATTCGGCAGCGCGCGGCTTACAGAGGAGAGCGTTTATTACTCAAAAGCCGTCCAGATGGCTCAAATGTTATCGGAGGTTGGTTTTCATATAACTTCGGGCGGTTCGTACGGCATCATGGAGGCGGCAAACAAAGGCGCATTTTTGGGCAAAAACGGCGAAAGTCTTGGGTTTAATCTTGTTTTACCGTTTGAACAGGATACAAATCCGTTTACGACGAGAGATACGACGCTTGAGAATTTTGCCGTGCGAAAAAATATGCTTGTGAAAAATGCGATTGCATGTATAGCGTTTCCTGGCGGTTTTGGCACATTGGACGAGCTTTGCGATGTAACGACTCTTATTTTGACAAAAAAGATGATGCCTGCAAAAATATATCTTTACGGCAGCGAATTTTGGTCGCCTTTGGTTAATTTTGTAAAAACAACGCTGAAAGATTATAAAACAATTGAGCCTGAGGATGCGGATATTTGGCAGATAAGCGACGATTTGGAGTGGATACGGGACGATATTAAAAATTATGTCGGAGAGTATCTTAAACTGATGCGCGAACTTGGAATCAGTAATAGCAAAAGGTATAAACTTATAAAAGAACAGTTTGAACATTTTACAAAATAGGAGGTTGGAAAATGGCAAATATTTTAGTTGCAATGAGCGGAGGCGTGGATTCGACCACTACGGCGTATCTGCTGAAAGAAGCTGGAAATCATGTAGAGGGCTGTTATCTGCGCTTGCATGGAGATGATAAAAAGCATCAAAGAAATATAGGCATGGTCAAACGTGCGGCTGAATTTCTGGGCATAAAATATCATGTTTTGGATTTGAATAAAGAGTTTGAAGAGATAGTTTACAACCCTTTTGTGAAATCCTACGAAGAGGGCGTAACGCCAAATCCATGCGTGCTTTGCAACAAATATATAAAATTCGGCAAACTTTTGGAATTTGCCAAGAG
>JAITEH010000045.1 GCA_031282125.1 Campylobacteraceae bacterium | reverse complement strand
TTTCAGTGCTCTGCTGTGTTCCCACCCTGAAGCGTTGCTAAAACGGGCATTGCACAGGTCTAAGGAAAGGCAAGCGTGATGATAGCTATTTTTGACTTAAATTATAATTTCTTTATGTTATACTTTACATTTCCAAAAAAAGTCAAAAGGAAAATTATGAGCGTCAGAACTTGGCTATTGACAGCTTTCAGAGAGCTGTTTTTATACCATTATAAATCGCTTGAGTTTAGAGCCGAACTTTTTGCGCTCATCATTGCGCCAAGCTGCAAAAGCGCAAGAGAGTGCAATTTTCAAGTACTAAAAGAGGTTGCGGCTGAGATATACAAAAACGACCGACACAGACAAGGAGTGTTTTTGAATATCGTAAGAGAGTATATAGCGATAATTTTGCGCAATGCGCCAGCTTCGTACAATGAGGCGATAAAAGACATAAGCCGCAAAGTAAAAGCCAACAAAAGCCTTGCCGTGAAAATCAACATGAATCACATCAATAGATTTTTAAGAGACGACATACCAGAAGACAGACGGATTTTGCAGCTTCGCATTTCGGAGTTTTTGGAAGATCAAAGCAAAGAGGCGTCCTGTCCTATAGTGTCAACTTCGCAATCAATATAAAACTTTACGCTTTTTGTTTTTGCATCATGACAATATAAACATGCAAAGCATCTATCGCCGAGGGCGTGATACCGCTTATCTCGCTTGCGGCAAAGAGCGTTGGAGGATTGAAGCGTTTTAGTTTTTCGGCAGCTTCGTTTCCAAGCCCGCTCACTTTCGTAAAATCAATATCCGCGGGGATTTTCACCTCAAGCATTTTGCGCATGGAGGCTATCTGCTCTTCTTGTTTTTGTATGTAATTTTTGTATTTGGCAAGAATCAATATCTGCTCTTTTGCCGCCGCCTGAAAGTCAGCCAAAGATGGCAGCAACTTCTCAAGTTTTCGGATGTCAAAACTCTTTCTCGCCGCTATCTTTTGATAAGTTGTTTTGTCGTTTACGCCCTCTTCTCCCAAAGATTCCAAAAACGCCCTATTCTCTTTTGAAGGCGTTAAGAAATTTTTCTCCAAAAGCTCCAGCCCTTCATGCGTCTGCTCCATTTTGCGGCGCATGTTAGAGTATGTGCCCTCATCTATAAGACCAAATTTATATCCGTACTCCATGAGCCTTATATCGGCGTTATCCTCGCGCAGTAAAAGCCTGTATTCGGCGCGCGAAGTGAACATTCTGTAGGGCTCTTTTGTGCCCTTGGTCACAAGGTCGTCTATCATGACGCCTATGTAAGCCTCGTCTCTGCGCAAAATAAACGGCTCTTTTTCTTCATGAGCCAAAACGGCGTTTATTCCTGCCGCCAGACCCTGCGCCGCCGCCTCTTCATAGCCTGTCGTACCGTTTATCTGTCCCGCGCAGTAGAGTCCTTTGATTTTTTTTGTCTCAAATGTGTGTTTAAGTTCTGTGGGCTCTACATAATCATACTCTATCGCATATCCGTAGCGTACGATTTTGGCATTTTCAAGACCTGCTATCGTATGCAAAAAGTTTAACTGCACATCGGGCGGCAGCGAAGTCGAAAGTCCGTTTAGGTAATACTCGCTTGCCTCTCTTGTCTGCGGTTCCACAAAAATATGATGCCGCTCTTTATCCGCAAAACGGTTTATCTTATCTTCGATACTTGGGCAGTATCTTGGTCCCACGCCCTCTATCTGTCCCGTAAAAAGCGGCGCTCTGTGGAAATTGCTTCGTATTATCTCATGCGTTTTTTCATTTGTATATGTGATGAAGCATGGAAGCTGAAAAGGGTTAAAGCTCGCCTCATCTGTCCTAAAACTCATGGGAGGAGGATTTTCATCGCCTCCTTGAGCTTGCATTTTGCTAAAATCTATACTTTTTGCGTCTATTCTGGGGCATGTGCCAGTTTTTAATCTGCCCAAAGTAAATCCCAAATTTCTCAAAGAGTCCGACAGCGCGTTTGAGGCGAACTCCCCCGTCCTGCCTGCATTTTGACGAAATTCGCCTATGTGTATCAATCCTTTTAGAAACGTACCTGTTGTTATGATGATTTTTTTGGCGTAATATCTATTTTGGATATGCGTCAAAACGCCGCTTACTTCGCCGTTTTGCGTGAGTATCTCTTCTGCGATTTCTTGAGTTACGTCAAGATTTTTGGTGTTTAATATGGTATTTCGCATAAATATGCGGTATCTGTCCATGTCTATCTGCGCTCTTGTGCCGCGCACGGCGTGACCTTTTGATTCGTTTAAGATGCGAAATTGTATCCCCGCAGCGTCTGTCGCGAGCGCCATTTGTCCGCCAAGAGCGTCAAGTTCTTTTGTCAAATGTCCTTTGCCAAGACCTCCGATGGCGGGATTGCAGCTCGCCGCGCCTATTTGTTCGACAAGTATGGTAATGAGCAGCGTTTTTTTGCCCATCCTAGCGCACGCCAAAGAGGCTTCTATACCTGCATGTCCGCCGCCTATAACGATAATATCATATTCCATTTATTCCTCAAAAGAGCCAAAAAATTTTAGAGGTGGTATTGTAACATATACGAATAGTATTAATCAACGCTGACAATGTAAAAAAATAAAAATTTACAAGAGACATATAAATTATATATTGTTAGAAACAAAATACCATTTTGCTACGAAAATATTAAGATAATCTAAATAGATATGCTATAATAAAGCCATTTTAATTTCGCAGACAGTATCGGGGGTATAATTGGCGGTTTTTGATGCGACAAATTTTGAGAGGTAAAAATGTTTACAGGACTTATCAGAGAGTGCGCTAGGACACTCTTATATAAAGACAGTATTTTATGGCTTGGCGCGCAATATCGACCAAATATCGGAGATAGTATCGCTGTAAACGGCGCTTGTTTAACAGTGGTAGAAGCAAAAGCGGGAGGGTTTAAAGTAGAACTTTCGCATGAGAGCAGGAAAAATTTAGCAACGGAGAATTTCAAAGGCTTGGTTCACATAGAACCTGCGATGGTGATTGGAAGCCGCATAGAAGGACATCTGCTGCAAGGGCATATAGATGCTGTAGGCGAGATAACAGATATCAAAAAAGAGGAGAATGCCACGGATTTTTTCGTCAAAACGCAAAAAGATATCATGAAATTTATCTCTCCCAAAGGAAGTGTTGCGATTGACGGTATAAGCCTTACGGTAAACGAAGTCAAAGATGATACTTTCAAACTGACTATCATTTCGCATACGATGCGCCAGACGCTTTTTAGCGCATACAAAGTCGGGCGCAGAGTAAATATAGAGACCGATATGATAGCGCGCTATCT
>JAITEH010000039.1 GCA_031282125.1 Campylobacteraceae bacterium | reverse complement strand
GGGTCATACAGCGCAACAGGCGCAGATGAGACTTCGGGATTGACGCGAATGCCGCATGAGACGCGTCCGACGGCTTTTGCTTTAAACTTTTGCCACTGTGAAAAAGAGTTAAAAACTACATGGTTGCTTATTTTGACAATTTCGTCTATTTCGCTCTCTTTGAAGGCGGGAGAGTATGTATGCACCTCTTTATCAAACGCTTCACGCGCCAATTTTGCCTCGTAAAGTCCGCTTGCTGTGCAGCCTTGCAGATACTGCCTGACTAGGTAAAATGTATCTTGCAGCGCAAAACCTTTCAACGCCAACAATATTTTTGCTCCGCTTGCCTGCTGGACATATTGAAGTCTTTTCAGATTTTCTTCCAAAAGCGCCTCTTCGCACACATAACAAGGCGTTTGTATCTTCTGTATCACACTCTCTAATTTGCTGATTTTGGGATTTTTTATCACATGATACCTTTTAGTTTTTCAATACGCAAATTATAACGCATTAATCTTATAAAGCTGTCGTTAGAAATTGTACTTTAAACAAGTATAATTGGGTTGTTATTTATCCGTTATTGCGAGCGTAAACACAACAATCCATCTTCTATATCACCATAGGTCGAGTTACATATCAATCTGCTTTTTCCGTCATTCCCGCGCAGGCGGGAATCCATCTTCTCTTTTTGTTATTACAACAATTATGAAATTGCAAAGTAACTATGTCATTCCGTCATTGCGAGGAGCGTTAGCGACGAAGCAATCCAGAATATATTTTCAATTCCTTTTTATTTCGCAAAGTCTAAAGCCTTTGCGACTGTCTTTCTTGACCAAGCAAGAAAGAAGCAAAGAACTTGCCACGCGGTTGTGTCGTCCTTATTAGGATACCCTCGTATTTTTATTTTGCTCGGGCGTTGCGGGACTCGTTGTTGCAAGCAACAACTTCAAACAAGTCCTCACGCTTTATCCTCGCAAAATCAAAAATACATTGGCGACACAAATGCGTGGGTTTAAAGATTACTATTTACTTCATTGCTAAGACACTTTGTGTCTTAGCAATCAGAAGATAAGTTTCTGGATTGCTTCGCTACGCTCGCAATGACATAATGAGGTTTTTACATTTTTAGTTTTTGGATTCCCGCCTGCGCGGGAATGACGGAATTGGGAGGCGTGGTGGATTTGTGTCATTCCTGTGAAAACGGGAATCCAAAAAGAAAAGGTTAGTTATAAAATAATGCGGTTGCAATTAAAAAGAGAAAACATGTAAAATAATTAAAGTTTTTCCATCAGAAGATGGATTCCCGCCTCCCCTCACGGTATACGCTTCCTTCAGAAGCTTGCCGTTCGGTCGCGGGAATGACGAAAGAAACGAAAATTCAAATACCTCTTACTTTACCTCAAAACTCTCATCAGGTTTTAGTTCTATTATCTCCCAAGGCAGGCCTTGTTTATTCAGCTCTTCCATGAAAGGTTTAGCGTCAAAGTCTTCCATATTGAAAACGCCGCTGCCTTTCCATCTGTTTTGCATCACGAGTTTGGCTCCTATCATAGCAGGAACACCCGTCGTGTAGCTCACCGCCTGCGCCAAAGTCTCCTTGTAGCACTCTTCGTGGTCGCAGACATTGTAGATATAAACCTTTCTTTTTTGGCCTTTACTGATGCCGCTTATGACGCAGCCTATATTCGTTTTGCCTTTTGTTCTGGCGCCCAAACTCGCAGGATCAGGCAAAAGCGTCTTCAAAAACTGTATCGGCACTATCTTCATTCCGTTGTGGTCTACTTCGTTGATGCCAAGCATTCCGACATTTTCCAAACACTTCATGTGCGTAAGATAGCTCTGCCCAAATGTCATGAAAAAGCGTATTCGTTTCAATCCTTTGATGTTTTTTACTAAACTCTCAAGCTCTTCATGATACAAAAGATAGCTGTCTTTTGGTCCGACTTTTGGGTAATCCCAGACCATTTTTATAGCCATCGGTTCGGTCTCTATCCATTTGCCCTCTTCCCAATATCTGCCTTTTGCGCTGACTTCCCGTAAATTTATCTCGGGGTTAAAATTCGTAGCAAAAGGGTATCCGTGATCGCCCGCGTTGCAGTCAAGTATATCTATCTCGTTAATCTCGTCAAAAAGATTTTGCGCAGCGTACGCGCAAAAAACATTTGTAACCCCAGGGTCAAATCCGCTTCCCAAAAGTCCTAAAATGCCCGCTTTTTTGAAATCTTCATTTTTTGCCCATTGAAGTTTGTATTCAAATTTCGCAACGTCAGGATGCTCATAATTTGCCGTATCTATATAATACACTTTTGATTTTAAACAAGCGTCCATGATAGTCAAATCCTGATAAGGCAAGGCAAGATTTAGGACGATGTCGGGCTTAACTTTATCTATCAACGCCGTAAGCTCTTCCACGCTGTCGGCATCAACTTTTGCCGTTTCGATCTCCACATGCTGTCTTTTTTTGATGTCGCTTGCGATTTCATCGCATTTGCTTTTTGTGCGGCTTGCCAAGACTATTTTTTTGAAAACATCCGAATTTAACGCACATTTTGTTGTGGCTACTCTGCTGACTCCGCCAGCTCCGATTATCAAAATAGTTCCGTTCATTTTCTGTCCTTAGTTAATGTTTTTAGTAAAATCAGCGCCAGCTTCAATGCGCGCGCACGATGTGAAAACTGCTCTTTAACGCTTGCCTCAAGCTCTCCTAATGTTTTGTCAAATCCTTTAGGGATAAACATCGGGTCATACCCGAAGCCGTTGCTGCCTTTAGGATTTGTAACCGCCTCGCCATACATCCATCCATGCACGCTAAAATCGCCCTCACTGGTCGAAAGTGCGATAGCGGCTGTGTAAAATGCTTTTGCTCTTTCAACGCCTGCATCTTTAAGTTTTTGGATTAAAAGTTCGAGATTTTTTTTGGCATTTGCCTCTTTTCCTGCAAAGCGCGCGCTGTAAATCCCCGGTATTCCGCCCAAAAGCGGCACGCTTATACCGCTGTCATCCGACAAAACAATAGCATTTTTATCGTTTAGTTTGTCAAAAACGGCGCGGGATTTGATGATAGCGTTTTCTTTGAAGCTTTTGCCGTACTCTTCTATCTCGAAAGGCTCCATGACTTCGCTGTACGACAGCACTTCGTAACCGCTTAAATAGGCTTTAAATTCGGCTATTTTGCCCTTGTTTGAACTGGCTAAAATTATCCTCATGTCTGCTCCCAAAAATAAGAAATTGATTTTAACAATTTTTTGCTTTAAAAAGATAACATATTCGTACTTTTAAGAAAAATGACTATAATTGTCCTAATATTTCAAAGGTTTATTCTAATGTTTAAAGCAATTTTCCCTGTAACCCTCATCATTGCACTGCGATTTTTGGGGCTTTTCATCGTTTTACCCGTACTTTCTTTATACGCGCTTGAATTAGACGGCGCAAATGAGATTTTGGTCGGCGCAACGCTTGGCATATACGCAATCTCTCAAATGATCATGCAAATCCCGTTCGGCGCGATGTCGGATAGATTCGGAAGGAAAGAGGCGCTTTTTGCAGGGACGGTTATATTTATGGCAGGCTCTTTGATATGCGCCGAGGCAAGCTCCATACATGCGCTTTTTATCGGAAGATTCATTCAAGGCATGGGCGCGGTGGGCGCGGTGGGAAGCGCGCTTATCAGCGATTTGGTCAAAGAAGAGATGCGCACTAAAGCTATGGCTTTCATGGGGGCTATCATCGCTCTTAGTTTTGCTTTTTCTATGACATTGGGACCTGTCATAGGGGGATACTTCGGCATAGATAAACTTTTCTTATTTACCGCTCTTTTGGCGTTTTTGTCGCTCTTTTTACTCTTTGGCATCAAAAATCCTCCGAAGATAAAAACTCCCAACAAAGAGACAAAAGTCAGTTACATGAAGCTTTTGACAGATGAAAATCTATACCGCATGAATATAACCAATTTTTTGCAAAAATCACTCATGACGATGGCGTTTATGAGCATTCCTATCATCATGACGCAGCAGTTTCTTTGGGACAAAAGAGAGTTTTGGCATATCTATTTTCCCGCTATGATTTTTGGCATAGCCGCCATGATACCCTCTGTCATCATCGGCGAAAAGATGAAAAAAAGCAAAGAGATGCTCTGTGTCGGGATAGCGTTTTTTATAGCCTCTTACTGTCTCATGGGATACGCAAAAAACGAATGGTTTTTTATAGCGGGCGTGATTTTGTTTTTTATAGGCTTCAACATTCATGAACCATTAATGCAGTCACTGGCTAGCAAATATGCCAAAGTAAAAAACCGCGGCGCAACGCTTGGCGTTTTCAACTTTTTCGGATATTTCGGCACATTTTGCGGCGGCGTCATGGGGGGAGTTTTTCTGAAATACTACGGCATGGCACATATATTTTGGGGAGTATTTGTTGTCTGTATTATCTGGCTTGTTTTCATGATGACCTTAAAAAATCCCGCTTTTTTTCAAAATATATATATTCCGATTTCGGAGCTAAAGGAAGATTATCCGCATTATCTGGAAAATACACAAGGCATAAAAGAGTGGTATATCAGCGACGCCACACTGATAGTTAAATTTGATACAAAAATGGTGAGTAAGGAAAGTATTCTGCAATGTCTAAAAAATTTGTAATGGGCATTTTAAAACTAAAGAGTTATTTTGGTAAAATAGAGCCAAATTAAAATTGGATACATTATGGCATTAAAAGACAAAATAAACGCTACTTACACGATACAAAACTACAAAAAAATCATGCCGTTTGTGAAGCCGTACTGGGTGCGGGCTGTACTGGCGATGGTTATTACTATTCCCGTCGGCTCAATGGACGCTTTGATAGCCCTGCTGTTAAAGCCATACATGGATGTCGTACTTGTGGAAAAATCAGTCGGCGCGACGGCGTATATACCTGTGTTGATTATCGTCTTCAGCCTTTTACAAAGCTCTTTGAATTACGCTTCCACTTACCTGAATACATGGGTCGGCAGAAAGATAGCAAACGACCTCAAAATCAAGCTTTTCAACCGCCTCATGAGTTACGAAGCTTCGTTTTTTGACAAAACAAGCTCGGGAGAGGTGCAGTTTCGTTTTAACTCCGACGTAGATACGGCGTGTAACGGACTGATATCAAATGTCAAGCTTTTAGTCACAAGAGTAGTCTCATCTATCGCTCTCATAGGCGTGCTTTTTTATAACTCGTGGCAGCTGGCTCTTATAGCCTCAGTCGTTATGATATGCGCTCTTTATCCGTTGACGACCATAAGACGCCGCGTAAAAGATATCATGAAAAAGACCGTATTTTCAGGCTCAAAAGTAGT
>JAITEH010000037.1 GCA_031282125.1 Campylobacteraceae bacterium | reverse complement strand
TACACGCACCATGAGCGCGGTTTGAAAAATATCATCGTCAAAGCTCCAAGCACGGTCGAAGTAAGCATGACGCCGTAAAATCCAAAAGCAAACTGCGCTATCCATGGATGTACAAATGCCGTATCAGCCCACTGCCAAGGAAGTCTAAATACCCACAAAAGCATAACCGCTTCATCGAGCGAAGCTCCCTCAAACACGCGATATGTTCCGTAAACCATCACAAAGAACATTGCCATAAAAAAGATTAAAAATCCATATCTAAACCAATTTGAACGCAAAAATGGAAATATTTCCCTTTTTCTTGAACAGCCAAGTCTGTTTCCAAGCATCCAAAATAGCTGCCCGCGTCCGCAGTATTTGTTGCAATATAGCTTATCGCCGCCAAGAAAAGCTATAAAAAGCGGCGTCAAAAAACATATTATGCCAAGCCATGCAAACAGGATATTAAAAAGTCCAAGCGCAAGATAGAGGCATGACATTATCCACATGTAATCATAAAAGTTCTTTTTCATCGGTTTTCTCCTTTATAATCATCGAAATCACAGACGCAGGACAGCTTTTGGCGCATTTTTTACATCCTATACATCTGTTTTTGTCAGCTATGGCAAAAACTCCTTTATATACCGACATCGCGCCGCTTGGGCATACTTTCACGCAAGTTCCGCATGAGACGCACTCTTTTGGATTGACAGAAGCAATATATTTCGCCGCCATTTTAAGCCTTTATTTAATATATTAGAATATTCTAATATATTAAAACACTTTTGTCAAGCTTTGCAAACTTTTAAAGATAATTTTATAAATTTTTATGCTATATTAACGACACTCAATACATCTCATGAGGGGGGATTTTGATGAAAAGAATCTTAATATTATACAGTGCTTGTGTCTTGCTTTTTAGCGGCTGCGGAGCAAAAAATGTCTATACCGATGAAGTGTTGCCCGTTCAAACTCCAAACGATACGCATGAGCTCTTATCAAAGCAATTTAATCTGAAACTTTCACAAAAAGACAATCTGGAACTCTATGATGCCTCGTCAAAATGGCTTAAAACTCCTTATAAAATGGGCGGAAATTCTAAAAAAGGTGTGGATTGCTCAGGTTTTGTAAATGCCGTATATAAAGATGTTTATAAGAAAGCTCTGAACCGTTCAACTGCCAATATTTTCAAAAAAGATATTGCAAAAGTCGAACTTTCGAACTTAAAAGAGGGTGATTTGGTATTTTTCAGAACAGGCAAAGGAGACAAAAAAGTCCCAAATCATGTAGGCATATACCTAAAAGATGGCAAATTCATACATGCAAGCACTTCAAAAGGCGTCATTGTAAGCTCGCTTGATGAACAATACTACAAAAAAGCATGGATATCGGGCGGAAAAGTAAAGTAATACTCTTCCGCGATATGGATTAATTTTTATTCTCTTTTTTGAAAAACTGCATGAGTTTGGCTTGTGATTTGAGCCACTCTTTGTGAAGCATTATCGGAAATCCGCTGTATGTTTTGCCGCCCTCAAGAGATTTGCTGACTCCTCCGCGCGCCGCGATAGTTGCAAAGTCCCCTATTTTCAAATGTCCTGCGGTTGCGCTTTGTCCGCCCATGACGACATTTCTGCCAAGCACGGATGAGCCCGCGAGTCCTGTTTGCGAAACGATAATGCAGTGTTCGCCAAGCTCGCAATTGTGTCCTACTTGGATGAGGTTATCTATCTTCGTACCTTTTTTTATCAGCGTAGAGCCAAAGACCGCCCTATCTATCGTAGTGCACGCCCCTATCTCCACATCATCTTCCAAAATCACATTTCCAAGATGGTAAATCTTCACATGCGCACCCTCTTTCGTGTGCGCATACCCAAAACCGTCGCTGCCTATGACGCAGTTTGCAAGCAAATGGCATCTTTTACCTATGATGCAGTTATTGTAAACAACCGCGTTTGGGTGTATTATCGTACCCTCTTCTACCGTGACATTTTCGCCTATATACGCACCTGCCATGACGGTAACGCCAGCTTTTATAACCGCGCCGTTGCCCACATAAGCGTTTGGCATGATAACCGCGCTTTTATCAATCTGCGGCGGATTTTTCACGGAGCCCACGATACTTGGAGCGAACAGCTTGGTCAAAACCGCCATATCCAAATGCGGATTTTGACTTACGATAACAGAACAGCTTTTAGGAACAAGCGAGCGGTGTTTTTCCAAAACTATCGCCGCGCCCGCTTTTGTACTTTTGAGAGTTTCTAAAAACTTTTCATTTTCAAGATAGACTATATGTTCGCTTGATGCGCTTTGTACCGCTTGAAGCCCGCTGATTTCTCTATCTTCTCCATCATAACTCCATGAGAGTTTTGCGCAAATTTCAGACAGTTTCATCATACGTCCATAGCTACCGACCCGCTGCGTACGATATTGGTCGGATTGTATTTTTTAATGGTTTTCAAAAAGTCAGATATCCTTTCGGTATCATCGGCCACCATGACGACTATATAATCCTCGCCGCTGTTTGCCACCATACCGTTGTAAGCTTTCAGTATCCCGTCGAACTCGTCAAATCTTTCGCTTAAAGGGATTTTGACAAGCACCATCTCTTTTTCTATAAATTTGCCAGATTCTATAACTTTATAAGTTGGTATTAATTTGTGAAGCTGTTTTACTATCTGTTCCAGCACTTTCGCGCTTCCGAAAGTTACTATCGTAAAACGGGACAGATTTGTATTTGGAATGGGCGCAACAGTAAGCGAGTCTATATTGTAGCCGCGTCCTGCAAAAAGCCCTGAAATACGCGACAAAACACCATGCTCATTTAAAACTATAACGGAAATTACGCGTCTTATCTCTTCCATGTATTAATCCTTATACTCTAACATCATATTATAAAGCGAACCGCCCGCAGGAACCATCGGCAAAACATTTTCAAGTCTGTCTATATCGACGTCTATGATGGCGATTTTATTGCTCTTTACGGCGCTTTCAAGAGCTTTTGCAAACTCCTCTTTTGTTTTGACTTTGAAGCCTGCGCCGCCGAAACTCTCAGCCAATTTTACAAAATCAGGCTGTGCGTCAAGGTCTGTGGACGAGTATCGTTTGCCGTAAAAAAATGTCTGCCATTGGCGAACCATGCCCAAAAATCTATTATTTAAGATGATATTTACAACTGGGACGTTTGACACGACTGCTGTCATCAACTCTTGGATGTTCATCAAGATTCCGCCGTCTCCAACGATATTGATAGAGATTTTATTTGGAAACGCTTTTTTGACACCCATGGCCGCAGGCAGACCAAATCCCATAGTGCCAAGCCCGCCGCTTGTTATCAACTGGCGCGGTTTTACGAACGGATAAAATTGAGCCGTCCACATTTGATGCTGTCCTACGTCCGTAGTGATGAGGGCTTTATCGCCAAGAGTTTTACCTACATACTCTATAATCCACTGCGGTTTTAAAACTTTATCCGAATCTTCGTATTTTAACGGATGGATATTTGCATAGTTTTGCAAAATGTCACGCCAATTTTGATATCTTTCGCCGTTGATTTTATCTTTTGCCATGTCAATGAGAGCTTCCGTTACATTGCCGACATCGCCGACTATAGGAAAATCTATATCTACGAGTTTGCCTATAGAGCTTGGGTCTATATCTACATGTATGACTTTGGCATGTTTTGCAAATTCGCTGAGTTTGCCCGTAACTCTATCGTCAAATCTCGCACCCAAGGCTATTATCAAGTCAGCTTCGCTCATTGCCATATTCGCAGCATATGTTCCATGCATGCCGACCATGCCGAGCAGTAAAGGCTCATTGTGCGGCAAAACGCCTCTTGCCATGAGCGTCTCCACAGCTGGAATCTGAGTCAATTTTGCAAATTTTCGCACCGTATCGGAAGCGTTTGAACTTACTATACCGCCGCCAAGATATAAAATCGGACGATTTGCGGCAGATATAGCATCAACGGCTTTTTTTATCTGACGGGCATTGCCTTTATATGTTGGTTTATATGTCTGCATGGTGATTTCGTCAGGATATACGAATTTGCCGACGCTTGCCGTTACGTCTTTTGGCACGTCTATATGTACGGGCCCTGGTCTTCCCGTGCTTGCTATATAAAAAGCCTCTTTTAG
>JAITEH010000011.1 GCA_031282125.1 Campylobacteraceae bacterium | reverse complement strand
GCGCATAATCAACCTTTGCATGTAGATAAAGCGTCTATTATAACAGATGTTCGCAAAAACCGTGCTTTTGCTTGATTGAAAAGATAGTTATAAAAGATTTATTCTTCTGCTATACAAATCCTTTCTCTAATAAAAAGAGTGTACTAACAGTACTCTTTCTGCTTTACATTTAAATAAACTTTTGCTATACTTTCCCTCTTGTTTTTTAGGTGCGGGAATAGCTCAGTGGTAGAGCACAACCTTGCCAAGGTTGGGGTCGCGAGTTCGAACCTCGTTTCCCGCTCCAGATTTACAAGCCCGAGTGGCGGAATGGTAGACGCAAGGGACTTAAAATCCCTCGAACTTTTTCGTTCGTGCCGGTTCAAGTCCGGCCTCGGGCACCAAGCACGGTATCAATATTTTATCTGCTTAGGCGACATGGCCAAGAGGTAAGGCACGGGCCTGCAAAGCCTTTATCCCCGGTTCGAATCCGGGTGTCG
Organism: Campylobacteraceae bacterium; assembly: GCA_031282125.1. Taxonomy (GTDB): domain Bacteria; phylum Campylobacterota; class Campylobacteria; order Campylobacterales; family Campylobacteraceae; genus JAIRKW01. Next base: position 2,738 of record JAITEH010000011.1, on the reverse strand, counting down.
CCTCCAACAAGATAAGTGAAAGATAAAATATGCTATAAAGCTAACACGAAAACAGTTTGTTAGCAAAGCGAGATTTGGCGATGCCGTTTGTGTTAAGTTTTTTATTTCGGGAGATGGCTGAGCGGTTTAAAGCGGCGGTCTTGAAAACCGTTGAGGTGAAAGCCTCCGGGGGTTCGAATCCCTCTCTCCCGGCCACTTTTCCAACTACATTTTTACTCTCATGACAGCAAAAAAGACGGCAACCGTTACCATTATACTTTTCTTACTGCTTTTTATTGCCTATAAACCTTACGACCAAACCATTTATGCGGACACTTTTTTAAAGCATATTTTTGTGCTTTACAGTTTTGTGATAAATAATACCTTTTTGATAGTTCATGAAGGAGGTCATGGAGTATGTTATATACTCTCATGTCCAGAGTTTATAACAGCCGCCAGCGGAACGGTTTTTCAGCTTCTATTCCCGTATCTTTTGGGCTTTATCTCTAAAAAGCAGGGTAATCTTTTCGGCTATTATATAGGGCTTTTTTTCTTAGGCTTCTCCATGCAATATACCGCATGGTATATCTCTACCGCTCATGAAGGGCTGCATGTAAGCGCGGCAAATTCGTTTTTGGGCATAGATAGCTATCATGATTTCAATTATATCTTGTCCGTGCTTGGACTTCTCAATTTTGACTGGCTCATCAGCGGTATCGTTAAAGCAGGAGGATATATCTTGATGTTTTACGCATGTTTTAAGATGTGGCTTTTGGCGTTTGTTAAAAGACAATAGCGACTAATTTTACTACTTTCTTGTTTTAAAGATGAAATGAAAAATCATCAATATTTGCGCTAGTCTATTATAAAATATATATTTAACTATCCAATGTGAAGTCTTTAGTATAATTGTGAGACAAGCCGATAGTAATATAAAACAAAAGGGGTCAGCAGATGAATAAAAAAATACGAAGGGAAGAGCTTAATAAGATATTGAGCAGAAATATTGAGCTTATCAAACATTGCGACAACAAAGCCTCTATTAGTCTTGGTTTTTTCGGTACGATGTTAACTATTTTTTTTACAAATATAAATATACTTGAAGCATTTAAAACAGTACCAAACGGTTACTATAAATATTTCTATATCCTTTTCTCAATACTTATTTTTGTCTTCATAAGTATTGGTTTATATAGGCTTATCATGGCATTACTTTCAAATATGGGAAATAATTTTAAAGATGAACATTTGAATAAAAATTCAAATATTTTTTTTGAAAATATAGCGAAAAAATCATATAAGCAATATAGAGACAACTTGCTATCAACTAAAGATAATGATTTAATATTTCAAATATACATCGATGCAAAAATAGCAAGTCAAAAATATAAAAATTATGAAAACGGATTACTATTATCGTTTATTGGCTTTTTAGCGCTTTTTGTTTTATGTCTGATGGTATCTTAAAATTTTTAAACAAGTATAATTAGCGTTGTAAAAGTTACTGGCACTATTAATTCTTTTTTGTTATTAACAAAGAGAGGAGTTAAATTAAAAATTTATTTCACAGCCCCGCATTTTTCATCTGTTCGGCTTGGAAATGCGCGTTCAAAGGCTCTATTATCTCGTCAAAAAGTCCGCCTTCCATGATAGCGTCAAGCCTGTAGAGCGTAAGTCCGACTCTGTGGTCGCTTATGCGGTTTTGCGGGAAGTTGTAAGTCCTTATCCTCTCGCTTCTGTCGCCTGAGCCTACCTGCGATTTTCTATCCGACATCTCTTGTTTTAGCCGCTCTTCTTCTTGCATTTCGTAAAGTCTTGCTCTTAGCACCTTCATGGCGGCGTCTTTGTTTTTATGCTGCGATTTGCCGTCTTGATTGACAACGACGATACCTGTCGGAAGGTGAGTGATTCTGACGGCGCTGTCCGTGGTATTGACCGATTGTCCGCCGTGACCCGAGCTTCTCATGACGTCGATTTTCAAATCGTTCTGATTTATCTGTATATCGACCTCATCAACTTCGGGCATAACGGCAACCGTAACGGCTGACGTGTGAACTCTGCCTTGAGATTCGGTCTCGGGCACTCTTTGCACTCTGTGCGTACCGCCCTCGTATTTCAAGCGGCTGTAGGCACCCTTGCCCTGCACAAGAGCGATAATCTCTTTAAATCCGCCCAAAATTCCCTCGCTTTGGCTGACTATCTCAACTTTCCATCTTTTGCTCTCGGCATATCTCGCGTAAGCCTTGAAAAGGTCAGCCACAAACAGCGCGGCTTCATCTCCGCCGGTACCTGCGCGGATTTCAAGAAAGATATTTTTATCGTCGTTGGGGTCTTTTGGTAACAGTAAAACTTTTATCTCATTTTCGACCGTCTCTATATCACGCTCAAGATTTTTCAGCTCGTCTTTTGCAAGTTCACCAAGTTCGGGATCTTCGAGTAATGCCCTATTCTCTTCGATGCTCTCGTGCATTTTGATATAGTCTTTTGCTTTTGCACAAATCTCTTCGAGTCCAGACTGCTCTTTTGAGAGTTCCGTCATCTTTTTTATATCCGCAGATACATTAATATCCGACAAAAGCAAGGATAATTCGTTATAGCGGTTGATAAACGGTAAAAGTTTGTCTTTTAGCATAAAAAGGAGGTAAAACCGCGCTTAAGCGGTTTTGGTTTTCAAAGAGTTAACGAGTTTAGCAAGTCTGCTTACTTTTCTTGCCGCTGTATTTTTTGTCAAAATACCCTTATTAACATAAGAGTGAATA
>JAITEH010000107.1 GCA_031282125.1 Campylobacteraceae bacterium | reverse complement strand
ATTGTTATCGCTATAGTTACGCAGTCTTCTCTTGCTACGATAGTGCTGACTATAGCGGCTTTGAATGCCGAGCAGGTGAGTTACATCAACGCTCTTGGCATTGTCATCGGAGCAAATCTCGGCACCACCATGACGGGTCTGATAAGCTCTCTTGGCTCCAATGTGGACGGTAAACGGCTTGCGTTTTTGTATCTGGTGTTTAATATATTTATATGCGTTTTGTCTATAGTATTTATCTATCAGCTTGTAACGCTTATCAAATACGAGGCTATCGTACTTGGTATAGATGAGAGTAATTATGCTTTGAAATTGGCGCTGTTTCATACTACTATCAACTTTTTAGGAGTGGCGTTTTTGTATCCGTGGATAGAAAATATCGCCGAGATTACGCAAAAAATCATACGCCAAAAGACTAATGCCCAAGACGATGTTTTGTATCTGAACAGCTTGATTACTCATGAAAAGGCAGTGCGCGAGACGGTACGCAAAGAGATTTGCCACCTTTACGAAAATGCTGCGAATATAATGGCTCTTGGCATACACATTACGCCGAAGGATTTGCGCTCCGACACAAGTGCTGAAAACACGATAAAATTCCACTCCAGACCGTTGGATTTTGACTATGAACAGATGTATCAAAAGAAGATAAAAACTATTTACGGCAAGATAGTAAACTTTATCATTATTTCGCAGAGCATGAGTGAAAACGAGAGCATGGTCAAGGATTTGACGCAGCTGCAAAAGGCTGCCCACAGTATCGTAGAGGCACTTAAAGACGTCAAGCATCTGCAAAAGAATTTAACAAAATACATGGCAAGCCCGAATGATGGCATCAAAAACGGTTACAGTTCTATCAGAGAGTATCTTTTGACGCAGTTTAGGATATTGACTAAAGTTTTTGAGAGTAACGAAGAAGACCTTACGGTCGTACTCATAGCTCAGCTTGAGATGTTTAGCGAAAAATTCGACAAAAACGCTTTGCTGACTCTCGGCGCACTGCTGAAAGCAGGCAGTATATCGCCGCTGATGGGAAGTTCGCTCATGAATGATAATGCGTATGCCGCACAGATATCAAAATCTCTCATACAGGCTGCGAAAATCATTTTTATCCACAAAGATGCGGAGCAGAGGGAGACAATGCAGGCGGTATTGTCTGATGAGAGAAAGGAGCAGTAGATGGAAAATAAAAACGGATTTTTGGAAGGACTCAAAAATGCATTGGGATTTCAAAAAAATGAGGATGAAAACCTCTCTTCTTTAATAGATAAATTGCACGCCAGAAAGATTGCGCTGAAAGCAGAGCTTGATGAAGCGGGCGAAGAGGAAAAAATCAAAGAGTTGCATGAGATTATCCAAGTCGTCGATGAACAGATAAAAAAGTGTGAAAAGATACTTTTAGAGAATAATTCGTAATTATCTGCCGCCGAAACGAAGCAGTGCGCTTCCCCACGTAAATCCGCCGCCAAATGTGTCAAGCAGTATCAAATCACCGTGTTTTATCCTGCCTTCTTCATAAGCGTCGTTCATCGCCATTGGGATTGATGCGGCTGAAGTGTTGCCGTATTTTTGGACTGTTAAGACTGTCTTTTCATGAGGAAAGTTAAGTTTTTCACGCACAGCTTCTATGATGCGCAGATTTGCTTGATGAGGTATGAAATGGTCTATTTGGTTTGACGATATACTGTTTTTTTGTAGAATCTCTATCACATCTGCCGTGAGCGCTTTAACCGCCGCTTTGAAGACTTCATTGCCAGCCATTTGCAGGTATTCAAGCGTTCTGTCGTCTCTTGGGTACATGACTCTTGAGCGCGGGGCTACCAAAAGATGAGCATAATCGCCGTCTGCGCTTATTTGTATATCCATTATCGCTTCGTTTTTGTCTTCTGTCGCGCTTATTACTGCAGCACCCGCGCCGTCGCCGAAAAGTATGCATGTGCTTCTGTCGGTATAATCCACAACGGAGCTTAATTTTTCCGCGCCGATAATGAGTATGTTTTTGTGAACTCCAGATTCGACGAGGGATTTTGCAAGATAGAGTATATATACAAATCCGCTGCAAGCCGCGCTTACGTCGAACGCAAGAACATTTCTAATACCAAGTTTTGAAGCTATAATACATGCGGTTGCTGGCATACACAAAAAATCAGGCGTAAGCGTAGCGCAGATAATAGCGTCTATATCGCCAGTTTTTATGCCTGCTCTTTTGATGGCAAGTTTTGCGGCTTTTAAGCCAAGGTCGCTTGTGAATTCGCTTTCAGAGGCTAATCTGCGCTCTTTTATGCCTGTACGCTGGACTATCCACTCGTCTGTAGTCTCGACCATTTTTTCCAAATCGCTGTTGCTCAAAACTTTTTTGGGAGCGTAAGCGCCGACTGATTTAAAACATGCAAAAATTTTATTCAAATTCTGCAATCTCCTCTTCTATATCTTGCGTTACGCGCGAATCGGCAAATTTAAGAGCTTGAAAAATGGCATTTTTGATAGCTTTAGAGTTGCTTTTACCGTGGCTTATGATAACGCATTTTTTCACGCCCATCAAAGGAGCGCCGCCGTACTCTGCGTAATCAACCTGTTTTTTAAGTATTTTGAAGACTTTTCTCATTAATGCCGCGCCCGCAATCGCAAGCGGGGATTTTCTGACGTTCATTTTTATGATATTGGTGATGGATTCGGCTATGCCTTCACTTGTTTTTAGTACGATATTGCCGATAAAGCCGTCGCATACGACAACGTTCACAGTGGCGTCGAAGATATTGTTACCCTCTACGTTGCCTACGAATGAGTTGAGTTTTGCCATCATTTCATACGCTTCTTTAGTGATGTCGTTACCTTTGCTTGACTCTTCGCCGTTTGATAAAAGTCCGACTTTTGGCTTTTTGATGCCCATGACATTTTTAGCGTAACACTCGCCCATGACGGCAAATTGAAATAGATGTTCTGCTTTACAGTCCACGTTAGCGCCCACGTCCAAAACGAGCGTAGAGACTCCGCTTTGCAAAGTCGGCATTAAAGTGGCGATAGCAGGTCTTGCTATACCTTTGAGTCTGCCTACGCGAAGCGTTGCCAAACTCATCGTTGCGCCGCTGTGTCCTGCCGAGACAATCGCGTCGGCTTTGCCTTCTCTTACCAAATCCACAGCTTTATATATTGTAGATTCTTTACGTTTTAAGACATCGGTAGCAGATTCATGCATGTCAAAAACATCGTCAGCTTCGACAAATGTTACTCTTGTTTGCATGGCTGATGAGATAAGTGGTTTGATAGCGTCTGTTTTGCCTACCAATATCGCCTCAAAATCGTCCCTCTCCGCTAAAGCTTTTATCGTTCCTTCTATAATAGGAGCAAAGCCCAAGTCCCCGCCCATAGCGTCAATAGCGATTTTTAACATTTATATCTTCTTAATATTCGCCGCTGTTTTTATTGATACGATGAGGCATTTTCCAAGTACCGTCACTCGCTTTTACAGGCATTGGTAAAGTAATCTTATAGTGAGTTCTGCGTTTTGCGCCTCTTGTTTTACTCACTCGTCTTTTTGGCACTGCCATTGTATTCTCCTTGTTAAATTTTACATTTACTGCAATAGTGATAGTCGCTTTTGATAGACTCTACTTCACTTTGCAAAATCTCATTGAAATCGATAACTCCGTCATAAAACTCCATGACATCAATGTCGTCTATTTCGCCTTTATAAATTCCGTCCGAGAGAAATATCTCAAGCGGTTCATTTATCTCCAAATCAAGTTCATCGCCGCATCTGTCGCAAATATGGCTTATTTGTCCGACTAAATCGGCTTTGAGCAAAACCAAATCAGCGGTTTTCCTCAAAACTTTACCAGAAAGCTTTATATTTTCGCCCAAAAGTTCAAAATCTACACTCTCTTTGGCGATTTTTTTAAAAGCTATTTCCAAATCTTAAGCCAACTCTCTTTTAGAAAAAAAGAATGCTATCTCAATTGCCGCATTTTCCAAACTGTCGCTTCCATGAACGGCATTTGCGTCGATGCTCTCGGCAAAATCAGCGCGGATAGTGCCTTTTTTCGCCTCTTTTGGATTTGTCGCACCCATAAGTTCGCGATTTTTTGCCACTGCGTTTTCGCCCTCAAGCGCTATAACTACAACAGCTCCGCTTGTCATGAATTGAACCAAATCTTTGAAAAAAGGACGTTCTTTGTGAACTGCGTAAAATCTGCCCGCATCTTCTTCGGATAGTTTTAACTTTTTGATAGCCGCTACTCTAAGATTATTACTCTCAAATCTGTCAATAATCTTTCCGATGACGTTTTTGGCTACTGCGTCAGGCTTGATAATAGATAATGTCTGCTCCATGCTTTAAATAACTCCTCGGCAATGAATTTATAAATAAAGGGTGAGATTATAGCAGAATTTTTTTTATTTTACATAAAATAGCAGACCGTGACTAAAAAATCACAGCCTGCTATGGTTTTATGAAGCCGCTGAAGTATCGCCTTTGCGCTGGTCTGCGCCTATTTCTGCTCTAAATGGCTGACCTTCTGACGCCGCATCCCATACGATACAGCCGTCTGTCGGACAGGCTGACGCACAGGCTGGCTGGTCATGATGACCTACGCACTCAACGCATTTATTAGCAAAAACGTAATATATTCCGTCTCCCGTTGGGTTATCGCTGTCATCGACAATCGCTTCAACAGGACACTCGTCAATACATGAACCGCATGAAATACACAAATCTGTAATTTTAACTGACATATTTTCTCCTTTCAAAAATGAATTTTACTATATCAAACTCTTATTTAAATGGCTATTAAAAGAGATTATGGAAAGTAAAATGTAACTTTTTGTGTTACTATTTTGTTTTTTTGTAACCAAAATCGTAAAATGAGATAAAAAATATCGTATTTATGAAAAAATTAAACAATAACTTATAATTTTGATGATATAGTTTTGGAACTAATAAAATTTATTATTTGGAGAGAAAAAATGTTAGTAACAAAAAAAGCGCCTAATTTTACGGCAACAGCAGTTTTGGGAGACAACCAGATAGTTGGAGATTTCAATCTCTATAAAAATTTAGGTGAAAACGGAGCGGTAGTATTTTTCTATCCTATGGATTTTACTTTTGTATGTCCGTCAGAGATTATCGCATTCGATAAAAGACTTGAAGAGTTTAAATCACGTGGCGTTAACGTGATAGGCGTTTCATGCGATACTCAGTTTTCTCACTTCGCATGGAAAAATACAGACGTTAACAACGGCGGTATAGGCAATGTTCGTTATCCTCTTGTGGCTGACGTTACAAAACAGATTGCACGTGATTTTGACGTTCTTTTAAATGATAGCGTTGCTTTACGCGGTTCGTTTTTGATAGACAAAGACGGCACAGTAAGACATGCTGTGATAAATGACCTTCCGCTTGGCAGAAATATCGACGAAATGTTAAGAATGGTTGACAGCGTGATATTTACAAATAAATACGGCGAAGTTTGCCCTGCAGGCTGGCACAAAGGCGATGAAGCCATAAAAGCAAGTACAAAAGGTATAGCCGAGTATTTGTCCAAAAATGCAGAAAAATTATAACAAGTAACCACCACACTTTAATAACTCACTTCCTTATAGACCCGTGAATGCGGGTCTATCAAATCCAAATCCATCTAAAATCTAAAAGTACAGTAAGTAAAAAAGAGAATTTTTTATAATTTAGCATGAGCGTTAGAAGAGTAACAGATATCTTGCTCTAATGAGCAGATATCTGAGATAGAAACTTATGTTTTTATGATATAGCCCGCATTGGAGATATTTTCTATATTTACATCGCCTAACTGTTTTTTGATACGAAGCATTGCCGTGTGTATCGTGCTTTTATTGACGCTGTCGCCGTAATACACATAGTCTTCTATCATGTCGTAACTTACAAGACGGTTGAGATTGTAACATAAAAGCCAAAAGATTTTGTTGTTTATCTGCGTCAAAAAGAGCGGTTCGTTGTTTTTGTAGATAATCTCTTTATTTGTATCTATCGTTATGGTAGGACTTAATCGAATCTGTTTTTGTTTTATCCTTTTGGATAGCGCAAGCAAAATAGCCGTCTGCAAATCCTGAATATCCAAAGGCTTTCTCAAAAAGCTAAATGCGCCGCTTTGGATGCTGCTTACTATATTTTGGTCTGTATCGTAAGCGGTGATAATAATAAACGGCTGCGAGGGTTTGAGTGTAAATATCTCTTTTATCATCTCAAATCCGTTTAATTTGGGCATGTGAATATCCGCCACAATGATATCTACACGATGTTTTTTAAACAAATCAAGCCCTTCAAGACCGTCTTTTGCATCGTAGTATGCCCCAAAGTATTCCTTTAGCCCCTGCTTTACCATGACTCGCGCTATATCGTCATCTTCGACGACCAAAACCGAAAATGCGCCAAGCATCTCTAATGTTGCTTTGCGAATACTCATTTTTTCTCCCTGATATCTTTTTTAATTTTTAAAGCAAATGTTGTCGGTTTGGAATTTCGTACTAACTCCAAATCGCCCGTTAGTTTCTCTTTCGCCAGCTTTTTAGCAAAGAAAAGTCCCATCCCAAATCCGTCAGGTTTTTGCGAGCGGCTTAGCGGTGAAAAAAGTTCTTTTGCTCTTTTACTTGTAATGCCTCCGCCAAAATCCGACACACAAATCGTTACGTTTTCATCACCTATGTCAAATTTTATCTCTATTTTTCTATCTTCAAGTCCGTTTTTATTCATGGGAATAGCCGATATAGCGTCTTTCGCATTCTGTATCAATACCAGCAAAATTTGCTGTATAAAGTTTTCCGATGAGTAAATTTTAAGTCCTTCGATAGCGCTTTTGTCCATTTTTATCGTTATATTATTGTGCATTAAATCCATGTGCATGACATAAAGAACATTCTCTATGCATTCAGCCAATTCAAATTCGCCTATACTATCTGAACTTCTATAAAAATTGCGATAGATATTGATTGTTTTATCCATCATGGCGATAGAGTGCTGTGATAATTTGAGATTGTTTTTTATACTTTTGACATTATCGGTGCCTTTCATTTTTCCTAAAAGCAGCAAAGAGTTACTGATGATAAGTGCCAGAGCGTTCAACGGCTGACGCAGTTGGTGATTGATAGCTGATACCAATGCGCCCACTTCGCTCATGCGCGAGTTGTATCTTAGAAGCTTTTCGTACTCTCTTCTTTTGATTTCCGCTCTTGTGTGCAAGAAAGTATATGAAGCGTTTACGATGACGATAAACATCACAAAGTACAAAAATATTACAAATGCGCTTTTGAAAAAGCGCTTGATGATTTCGTTTTCTATTTTTTTCCAATTCATGCCGACAGCAATATACCAGTTGAAATTAGCTATTTTATCTATCGAGACGATGTCGCCGTCGATATACATTTCGCTTGGCGTTGCATAACCGCCTTCAGATAATCTTTGGTGGCGGATTTTGATAAGTTTTTTGTCAAGCTCATTTTGAGTATCGCCGCCTTGGGCTACTATATTGTCCTCTTCGCCTATAAAATAGTAGATATTGTCGGGAACATCGAGCGTTTTTATCTTGTCAAACAGCAAATTTGCTTTGATAATACCGCAAAAAACACCCTTAAACTCTTTCTCGTGCATCACGGGCGTACAAATATTAAATGTAGTTTCTTGCAAAAGTCCATGTTTGTCCATTTTCTCGATAGTAGTTTTTAACTCTTTTTTTGTATTTTGAAACCATTTCGTCTCAAGATACCATTTGTCTTCATCTCCCGTGTAGTAGTGCTTATCGCCGTATCCGTATGTGTAGCCCTCTACGTAATCGTCCATTTTTTTGTCATTGACATAAAAATATTTATCTGGTATCAAAAGCTGCACGGCGTCAAAGTATTTATTACCTTTAAGGTATATATGTAAAAAATCCTGCACATTTGTTTCGTTATCATAATATTTATTGAAATACTTGACGTTTATCTCAAGACCGTTTATGCGCTCAAGTATCCATGTTCCTATCGTATATTGTATATCTTTGACGGTAAGTTCGCGGTTTTGATTTGATAGGGATTTAAGTTC
>JAITEH010000083.1 GCA_031282125.1 Campylobacteraceae bacterium | reverse complement strand
ATGTTATGATTTACTGCTAAAATAACAATATTTTTTCACAAAAGGCATCTAATGACCATTAGAGATATTCAGAAATTTTCCGATATAAGATATCAGGCGCGCGCCTATCTTTGTTATCTTTTTACGCGAAATATCAAAAATAACATGCCAAAACCCGAGTTAGAACATATACTTTTGCAGCTTGACAAAATCGCCCATGAAGTAGAGAGTTTTCAAGCTTTATACATACTTGACCCAAAAGGCGAACAAGTAGCCGACAATATCTCTCCCGAACCGCAATTTGCTGTCGGCAAGGGAGCAAACAGAAGTTCCAAATCCTACTTTTACCGCGCCGTAAAAGAAAAACGCTGCGTTCTAACAGACCCGTATCCGTCCGCACTCACAAACGACCTTTGCGTAACGGCGGGCTTTCCTTTGTATGATGATGAGAGAAAATTGTGTTACGTTATCTGCATAGATATATCGCTTGAAGATATCTTAAAAATTATCAAAATCAACAGATTAGACGGCGTTTTTGACATATTTTCCAAAATTATCTATACATTTTTTGCCGTTGCGCTGCTGCTTGTATCTGCGGTAGTCTTTTTTCACGGCATAGATATGTTTTCGCTTAGCGGCTTCAGTCTTGCGGCGATAAACATGGAAGCGATGTTCAGAGCAACGATACTTTTGACGCTCTCTTTAGCAATATTTGACCTTGTAAAAACTATCTTTGAAGAAGAGGTCTTAGGACACAGCAAAAAACCCCAAAACGGCAGCGTACACAAAACAATGGTAAGATTTTTGGGCTCTATAGTCATCGCTCTTGCTATCGAATCCTTGATGCTTGTATTTAAGTTTGCCGCTCAAGGCGAGAGCGCCAATATCATTTACGCAGTTTATCTGCTTGGAGGAGTAACGTTTCTGCTCATAGGGCTGTCGGTTTATCTTCGCCTTGTAAATAAAAAAAAGGTTAGAGATGATTGCTCTGATTGATTACAAGATAGGAAATCTGCGAAGCGTTATAAACGCCATCGAAAAGATAGGGCAAAAAGCCGTTTTAGTGAAAAAACCCGAAGAGTTAAAAAACTATGACAGAGCTATCTTGCCCGGTGTCGGCGCATTCGGCGATGGAATGCGGTTTTTGAATGAAAGTGGCATGAGCGAAGCGGTAAAAGAGTTCGCAAATAGCGGCAAACCGCTGCTTGGTATCTGCCTTGGAATGCAACTATTGTTTGACAAAAGCAGCGAATTTGGCTCAAACAGCGGGCTTGGATTGATAGAGGGCATCGTAACTGCGTTTGACAAGACACAATTCAAAACGCCATTGAAAGTACCTCATGTAGGATGGAACTCTTTCAAAATCAAACAAGACAGCCCGCTTTTAAAAGGCGTGCAGGATAAGGCTTATCTCTATTTCGTGCATAGTTATCACGCCATATGCGACAAAAAGTACATAATCGCTTCTACAAATTACGGATATGATTTTCCAAGCATCGTCCAAAAAGGCTCTATATACGGTTTTCAGCCGCACCCAGAAAAGTCGCACGAAAACGGACTCAAAATATTAAAAAATTTTACGGAAATTTAACATGCAAATACTCCCAGCGATTGATTTAAAAGACGGATTAGCCGTAAGGCTCAGCAAAGGCTTGATGCAAAGCGCGAAAATCTACTCTCACGCTCCATGGGAATTGGCAGATGAGTTTGAAAAATCAGGAGCAAAATGGCTTCATCTTGTGGATTTAAACGGCGCGTTTGCGGGCGAGCCTAAAAACTTGGAAGTTATACAAAAAATCAGAAATACAACCTCTTTGAAAATAGAGCTTGGCGGCGGTATAAGAGATGAAGAGTGCGTAAAAAAATACATCGACATGGGCATCGATAGAGTGATTTTGGGCTCAATCGCTCTTAAAAATCCGCAATTTGTCGAAAAGATGAGTAAAAACTACCCAATAGTCGTAGGCATCGACGCAATCGACGGCTTCGTGGCGGTCGAAGGATGGGCGCAGACTTCAAATATCAAAGCCTCTCTTTTAGCGCAAAAATTTGCCGATGCGGGAGTGCGCGCTATTATCTGCACAGATGTCGGCAGGGACGGCATGCTTTCAGGCGTAAACGTTGAATTTACGTTAGAGATTGCAAACGCTTCAAATCTTCCTACGATAGCAAGCGGCGGCGTAAGAGACATGAACGATATAGACGCACTTTTGAAAACCGAAAAAATAGAAGGCGTTATCGTCGGCAAAGCTTATTATGAAGGCACGATAAATTTAAAAGAGGCAATCTCGCGCGTTTCGTAAGGCATATACAAACTATTTTTAGCTAAAATAAATCCTTTCATGAACGGCGAATTTATAAAATTGGAATTTTGATGAGTGAAAATTATTTTGAATTGACGGTTCGTCCGTCTTCGCACATAGAGCTTTTCAGCGACTTTTTATTGTCGTTTACAGATGCTCTCGAAGAAAACGGCGGCAGTGTCATATTAAGAAGCGAAGAGCCTTTGGATGAGATAGTTGTCGGCATAAACGAATTTGCCAAAAAACTATCGGAAAAATTATCCTGCGAAATAACAGCCCAAACCTCTTTGCAGATAAAACAAAACGAAGATTGGATAAAAAAATACCAAAATTCGGTTGAACCGATACAAGCGGGCTCCATCTACATACATCCAAGCTGGGAAGAGGGAAAGGAGTCTTTGATAAATGTCGTCATAGACCCAGCTTTGGCGTTTGGTTCGGGTCATCATGAGAGCACGTACGGGTGCTTACTCATGCTGCAAAGATATGTTAGTATCGGCAGCAGAATGCTTGACGTTGGCACAGGAAGCGGTATTTTGGCTATAGCGGCGAGTAAACTTGGCGCGATTGCAGATATCTGCGATACGGATGAGCAGGCTTTGGAAGCGGCGAAAGAGAATTTTGCCAAAAACGGCGTAAAGTACAAAAACGCATGGGTTGGTTCGGCAGGAGAGGCAAAAACCAAAGCAGGCGATATAAAATATGGTATAGTTGCCGCAAATATAGTAGCCGACGTACTTTTGATGATTGAAAAAGATTTGACAAACAGGCTTTTTAATGACGGTATTTTAATACTTTCAGGAATTTTGGATAAATATGAAGCGCGCGTTAAGTCCGCATACGGCTCATTGATGCTTATTGATGAGTTCGGCAAGGACGAATGGCGCACATTAGTTTATAAAAGGTAAAAAATGGGACAAAACGACAACAAACAACCGCAAAATGACAATAATAATTTTTTTAATAAAAATCCACTGCTTGTATTTGCGCTGTTTTCCATAGTGGTAATATTTATTTTTAAAACTTTCGTTACTCCGTCTTCGGATATATCGGAGATTGCCGATGTAGTCAATGCGCAGACTAAAAATGTCGCTTACTATGAGATAAAAGAGCTTATCAAAAACGACAAAATAGAGAGCGCAAGCATCAGTGACGAGACTTTGATAGCTATCTCAAAAGATACGCCGAGGATAAAATACGTAGCCCAAAGGATAGGAGAGGACACGTCTCTCATACCGCTTTTGGAAGAAAAAAACGTAGCTTACGGCGGACACAAAGAGTCGAAGTGGTTCACCAACGCGCTTTCATGGATGCTCTATCTGTTTATATTTTTTGCGCTTTGGATGTTTGTCGTCAATCGCATGCAAAAAAACATGGGAAGCGGTATTTTGGGCACAGGCAACAGCAAAAAACTTGTAAATTCCGAAAAACCGAAAGTCAAATTTGCCGACGTTGCTGGCATAGAAGAGGCAAAAGAGGAAGTTGTGGAGATAGTGGATTTTCTGCGCCATCCCGATAGATACATAAGACTTGGAGCTAAAATCCCAAAAGGCGTACTGCTTGTAGGACCTCCCGGTACTGGTAAAACACTGCTTGCAAAAGCGGTCGCAGGCGAAGCTGACGTTCCGTTTTTCTCGGTTTCGGGGTCAAGTTTTATAGAGATGTTTGTGGGTGTTGGTGCCAGCAGGGTAAGAGAGCTGTTTAACAACGCGAAAAAAGAGGCTCCGGCTATTGTATTTATAGATGAGATAGACGCTATCGGCAAAAGCCGCGCCGCAGGCGGACAGCTTGGCGGAAACGACGAGAGAGAACAGACTTTAAATCAACTTTTGGCTGAAATGGACGGCTTTAGCTCCGACTCATCGCCAGTTATCGTTTTGGCGGCTACAAACAGACCCGAAGTTCTTGACGCCGCGCTTTTGAGACCCGGACGATTTGACAGGCAAGTAGTTGTGGATAGACCCGATTTTCAAGGCAGAGTGGCGATTTTGAAAGTGCATATAAAAGATTTGAAGATAGCCAAAGACGTGGACTTAGAAGAGATAGCAAGACTAACTGTTGGTTTTGCGGGGGCGGATTTGGCAAATATCATAAATGAAGCGGCGCTTTTAGCAGGACGCGAATCAAAAGACCAAGTAGAACAAAAAGACTTTTTGGAAGCATTCGAGAGAGCCGCTATCGGCCTAAAGAAAAAAGGCAGAGCGATAAATCCAAAAGAGAAAAAGATAGTAGCCTATCATGAGAGCGGACACGCGCTCATAGGAGAGATTACAAAAGGTTCTACAAAAACTACAAAAGTTACTATCGTACCGCGCGGTATCGGCGCGCTTGGATACTCCATGAATACGCCCGAAGAGAATCGCTATTTGTATCAACATCATGAGCTTATTGCCAAAGTCGATGTGTTGCTCGCAGGCCGTGCGGCTGAAAAAGTCTTTTTGCACGAAGTCTCAAGCGGCGCGTCAAACGACCTTGAACGAGCTACGAATATTCTTAAATCCATGGTCGGCATGTACGGCATGAGCGAAGTGGCTGGGCTTATGGTTTTGGAAAGACAGGCAAATCTTTTCTTAAACGGCGGACAGACGATAAAGGATTACAGCGAAAAGACTGCCGAAGCGATAGATAAATTTATCAAAGAGAAGCTTGACGAACGTTTTAACGCCGTCATAAAACTGCTTGAAGAGTATAGAGGCGCTATAGAAAATACCGTCAAAGCGTTATATGATAAAGAGACGTTGGATGGCGAAGAGTTCAGGCAAATCATCAGGGATTACGAGAAAGCCAATGGTATCGCCACGCGCATACAAGTGGACATAGAAGCGCAAAAAGATTCGCAGGTTCAAGAGAGTCAAGATAATTTCACTATTTAAGGGGTTTTTATGAACAGCTCATTTAGTACGACACAGATTATCGCCAAAGAGGGATGGCGCAATATAGCCATAGTATTTGCGATATTTTTGCTCTCATGCTTGGCGGATTTTGGTTCGCATATAATGCTTGTCGTGCTATTGGTTTTTATCGCTATTTACAGAAATCCCGAAAGAATCGCGGAAGAAGACGACCCTTTGGCTATTTTGGCGCCGATTGACGGGAAAATCATCGCGATAGAGACGGCTGAAAACGGCTTTTTTGAAGGCAAAAGTCTCTATATCAG
>JAITEH010000072.1 GCA_031282125.1 Campylobacteraceae bacterium | reverse complement strand
AAAGAAGAAGATAGCATCACTTCATTTATGCTTAAATATTATAAACTTGATATGTCTGTCGAACAGGCTTTGGGGTTTACGCTTGATGAAGTCAAATCTGCCGCTGCAAAAGGTAAATTAAATGAATTAACTCAAAATCTTATAGCTAAGTTTAAAACGCTTGAGCAAAAATATGATTTTGTCATTTGCGAGGGTATTGAACGCTCTTTACTCCCGTCAACTTTTGATTTTGACATCAATCTCGAATTTGCAAAACATTTAGGCACTCCCGTCGTCAATATCATAAACGGCAAAGGGCGCAAAACAGCGCAAATAGTCGAAGCTGTAAATATAGAAGCAAATATCATCAAAGATTCGGACTGCACACACTTTAATACTTTCATTAATCGTCTTGATATAGATATCCTTAAAGAGTTGAAAGCAAATAAAAAAGAGTTGCTTCAGACAAATGTGCCCGTATATCTGCTGCCAGAAGTTGAAGAGTTAAGCAGTCCGACGATTGAAGACATCAAAAACGCCCTTAAGTGTAAATTTGTTTTCGGCAAAAAAGAGGATTTGCGCCGCGTGGCAAAACAGATAAGAGTTGTTTCGACTACTATAGATACTATGCTTCCGTTCCTTCAAGAAGGCGATTTCATCATTACGGGAGGCGACAGGTCGGATATCATCTTGGCGGCGATTATGGCAAACAATTCAGGCGCATATCCGATGATAGCAGGCATTCTTTTGAGCGGCAACATACTTCCTAAAAGCTCATTTTTGAAACTCATAGAAGGTTTTTCCAAAATATCCATTCCTATTTTAAGCACGGACGGCGATACTATCTCGGTTTTGATGAAAACAAAAGATATCCAACCGCAGATTCAACCCTCAAGCGAGCGCAAAATCGCCCTTATTTCAGGACTTTTCAACAAATATGTAAAAATTGACGAGATAGAGAGAAATATAGACGCTTCACACGCTCCTGCGGCAATGACGCCGATTATGTTTGAGCATACGCTTTTTGAGATGGCAAGAAAAAACAGACAAAAAATCGTCCTGCCGGAAAGCAACGACGACAGGATACTGCGCGCAAGCGAAATACTTTTAAGACGCGATGTAGCTGACATCATACTTTTAGGCAAACCCGAAGATATTGCGCGAAGAGCTTCAAGTCTTGGCATAGATATCAAAAAAGCCATCATTGTCGAACCCGAAAAATCGCAATTCATGGAGCAATACATAAATGACTTTTACGAATTGCGCAAATCAAAAGGCGTGACGATAGAACAAGCGCGCGAAATCATGCAAGATTGCAGTTATTTCGGCACGATGATGGTCTATAAAGGCGACGCCGACGGCATGGTATCAGGCGCGATACACACCACAGGCGATACTATACGCCCTGCCCTTCAAATCATAAAGACAAAGCCCAATATCTCTATCATTTCAAGCATATTTTTTATGTGCCTTGACACAAAAGTGCTTGTTTACGGCGACTGCGCGGTCAATAAAGACCCAAGCTCCGAAGAGCTTGCGCAAATCGCCATATCTTCAGCCGACACGGCAAAAAGTTTCGGCATAGAGCCAAAAATCGCTATGTTGTCGTATTCTACGGGCAATTCCGGCAGCGGCGAAGAGGTAGAAAAAGTAAGGCTTGCCGCAAAACTTGCCAAAGAGATTCGCCCTGATTTATTGGTAGAAGGTCCTATCCAATACGACGCAGCGATAGATCCTACCGTAGCCAAAACAAAACTGCCAGAAAGCAAAGTGGCAGGTCAAGCTACGGTATTTGTATTCCCTGATTTAAATACGGGCAACAACACCTATAAAGCCGTCCAGCGCTCATCAAACGCTTTGGCGATAGGTCCCGTGCTTCAAGGGCTCAAAAAACCTGTTAACGATTTAAGCCGCGGCTGCCTTGTCGCAGACGTGGTAAATACGGTCGTCATCACTGCTATCCAAGCAGCTCAAATCAAAACGGAGAAATAAATGAAAATACTTGTAATCAACTCAGGCAGTTCCTCTATAAAATTTCAACTTTTCTCAATGAAAGAGCGTAAAGTTTTAGCTTCAGGCTTAATCGAGCAGATAGGCGAACCGTTAGGCAAAATCAAGCTAAACTCATCGCGCCGCAAAGAGCCGATAACGCAAAAGCTTGTGATACCCAACCACGAACACGGCATAGAGATAATCTCATCTTTTTTGATTGACAGCAAAATCATCAAAGGTCTTGATAAATTAGACGGTATAGGTCACAGAGTCGTACACGGCGGCGAGTTCAGCGAAGCTCAACTCATTAACGACGATGTCATGCAAGAAATCACCAAAAACATATCTCTTGCGCCTATTCACAATCCGGCCAATATAGCAGGTATCAAAGCCGCCGAGATTGAAGCGCCGCATGTTCCTCAAGTAGCGGTATTTGACACTGCGTTTCATCAGACAATGCCTCCGCACGCTTATACGTATGCGCTTCCGTATGAGCTGTGTCAAAAGCTTCACATTAGACGTTACGGATTTCACGGAACTTCACACAGATATATAGCCGAAGAGGCGTCAAAAATACTCAAAAAACCGTTAAGTAAATGCAATTTCATAACGCTTCATCTTGGCAGCGGCGCCAGCGCGGCAGCTATCAAAAACGGCAAATGTATCGATACCAGCATGGGACTTTCTCCGTTAGAGGGGCTTGTCATGGGTACAAGAAGCGGCGATTTAGACCCTGCTATCATATTTTATCTTGAGAGAGTAGAAAAATTAAAACCGCATGAAATCGATATGCTTTTAAATAAACAGAGTGGCTTAAAAGGCGTCTGCGGCACAAATGATTTGCGCGAAGTGCAAGAGAAGATGAACAATGGCGACAAAAGAGCCAAACTTGCATTTGATATGTTCTGCTATCGCATAAGAAAATATATCGGCTCATACTATGCCGTATTAGGACGCGTAGATGCGATAATTTTCACGGGCGGTATAGGCGAAAACTCTGCAAGCGTAAGGCATCAATCATGCAAAGGTTTATCGCACTGCGGCATTATATTGGACAAAAAGAGAAATGCCGAAAACAGCGTGCACATTGAAAATGCAAAAAGCGAAGTAAAAGTGCTTGTTGTGCCGACAAACGAAGAGTTTGAGATAGCCAAATCAACGCAGCATATTATACAAAACTCAAAAAACGCCTAAATAATAAGCGTTTTATCATTACTCAAATGTCTTAAACAGGACGATTGAGGCGCAGATATGAAGGTGCGCAAGAACATTTAGAAATAAATGTTCTTTCGTCATTTTTGCGCCTCAATATAGAAATATTACATGATATAAACAGAGGCAATAAGTGGACATTTTAGGCAACAGAGAAATTGCGAATATCAAGACAGATTTACTAAAGAAGACAAAAATAGATTTTCTTTATTATCAAAACAAAATTAAAGAACATCAAAATAATGCTGTCAATTGGAAGTTTGCAACGGATGAAATGTTCACTCCTATTCCATTCTATCATGAAATGAATAATTTTGAAAAAGGGCGGTTATTAAAATTAGAAACCGATAAATTAAATATTGTTGATGAGGCGCTTAAAAGAAATGATTATTATGCTTTTGGATTTTCAGACGACGGAAGTTTGATTATAACAATGTGCAGGTCGCATTGTACATTATACAACCATACCAATAATGAAATCGAATATTTTCATATAGAACTCAATAATAAACCGTCCAACAATAAACTCCTCTCTGTCGGCGTATTGACCGCTATTCAAGATAATTTACAATTTAACGTTCTTGTTGCGAGCAATGTGGAAAATTGGAGTGCTGGGATCTATGAATATGAAAAAAATATGCTAAATAAAGTCTATATGCATTCAAAAGGCTGGATTGGACAAGTCGAATATAGATTTGAATACGAAAATGACAGCCTTAAAAAAATTACAGCACTGACAACTATAGACGTATGGAAAAAAGAGGAGTAGATAAGCGCGTACGTCGTATCTGCATGCACAATAGCGCCTAAAATTTGTTGAAAAAAGGATTGACAAATATAAGAAAATAAATAATGATATAAAAAATAATTGGAAGATAAAATATGATAGAAAAAGTTCATTGTGTTAATAATTTTTGGGATATGACAATCGTCGAAGGCATTGCCGATTATAATGATAAAAAGTATTATTTTAATTGCATTTTTTCCAATGATATTGACGATTGGACTGATATTTATGAATTAACATTATTGGATGATTATATATTTGAACTGGCATTGGAAAATTGGGAATATTGGAAAAATTGGCTAAAGAAATTTAATAAAAAATTCTCATCCGAAATACCCCATCCTGTTGAATATGCAAAAACCAGAAAAACATTAACAGTTGACGAAATATTCAATGGTAAAAATATAGAACGAGACGCAATTGAATTAACTGAAAAATATTATCAAAATGAAATCATAATAAATAAATATTTGAAAGATACTAAACCGATATACAAAGCAACAGGAACTTTTTTAGGGAAAATCGATGGAATGGATACAAAAGTAGAATGGAAAAATGTAATAAAAATATAAATAATAATAGAGTACGGCGGTACGTCGCATAACGGGTCTGTTTATACTTCGCCTCAATTTGGCTTCCGATAGATGGATAAATTCCATCTATCGTTATCCATGCCGCGCTTTAAAAATCACTCTTACATGTAGTCAGGAGTGTCATTCGAAAACAGTATCAAATCTCCCGCTTTTGTATTTTGCGCCAAGATAGTCGTTAGCTGCGATTTGTCTTCCAGCATGATTTTATGAGCGCGTGAAATCGTCTGATTAAGCGTGCTGGCGTTCGTGCTGCCCGTAATGATGACAAGGTCAAAAATCTCGTCTATGATTTTGGCAAGTTTTTCATTCTCCTCTTTCGTACTTTCGACGATGCCCGGGGTTACTATAACTTTTCTGCCGTTATATGTTTTGACCAACTCATAAGAGCTCTTCATGCCTTCAAAATTGCCGTTAAAACTATCGTCAAGTATGATTTTGCCGTTAGCGTCTATCCTCTGCAAGCGGTGCTCCACGCTGTTTATAGAACTAATAGCCTTTTGTATCTCTTC
>JAITEH010000059.1 GCA_031282125.1 Campylobacteraceae bacterium | reverse complement strand
GCTCTTTTTCGCCTTTTTGATATTTGCCCAAAGCCGCATCGCTCATCTGAAACCAGCTCAAATCCTCGCTTGATATAAGCGAAAATTCGCCGTCTTGCAAAATAAATCTCACGAGCGGTTTTGAAGCGTCTTCTAACTTTTTATTGAATGTAAATATCGCCTCGTCGCTCTCTACCGCTTCGCCTTCGCGCAATATAACATCGGCTTTATTGTCGCCGTACGAGAGGACAAGAGCTATCATCGGCTCGCCGTCTTTATCGTCTTGTATGGTATTGACGGCATTTTGTATATACTCTTTGAAAGCCAGCCTTGCGATGCTGTCGCCCGCCTTGAAAGAAAAATCAAAATCATTCGAGCCGATTTTGGAGATAAACTGCTTATGCTCTGCTCCATATAAAGCGCCGTTTGCAAAAGCTTGAACCTGCACGAACGATTCTTGGGATTTTACTATATTATTGCTCTCGTTTTCTCTGATATGAAGCGTGCCTTCGTAGCCGCCGTATCGCGTCAGCGCCGAGCCCAAAAGGATAAAAAGAAAACTTACATGGAAGATGAGTGCGGGTAGTTTCTCTTTTTTGTGAAGTTTGAAATGCAAAATATTATACACAAGATTGAACGCCAAAAATAGCTGTATTATCTCGAACCATTTCGCCGCATAAACGACAGCCCATGCGCTCTCAGTGCCAAAATCATTCTCTATAAATGTCGCCGCGGCACAGGAGAGGGCAAAAACTATAAGCAAAACAGCCATAAACCACATAGAAAAAAACGCTTTTAGAAATCTTTCAAATATACCCATAAATCAACCTGATATTTTTTCATAATAATACAAAAGAATAGATAATCGCTCTCTATCCGCCAAGATACTTTTTCTTTATCATATCGTTGCCTATCATGGATGAAGCCACGCCCTCCATGACGATTTTGCCGTTTTCCAAAACATACGCGTAATCGCTTATCTTCAAAGCGGCAAAAGCGTTCTGCTCCACAAGAAGGATTGTTATGCCCTCATTTTTCAATCTTACGATAGTTTCAAACACTTCGCCTGCGATTTTGGGAGCAAGTCCGAGACTTGGCTCGTCTAGCATCAGAAGTTTTGGTTCGCTCATCAATGCCCTTGAAATCGCCAGCATCTGCTGTTCGCCGCCGCTCAAAGTGCCCGCCATTTGATGGCGTTTATCCTTAATGCGCGGGAAAAGCTTGTACATCACCTCTTTAAGTTCTTCGTAATTATCGTCGTTGTTAAACGCTCCGATGCGAAGGTTCTCCTCTACTGTGAGATTGATGAAAATGCGTCTGCCCTCGGGCACTAACGCCATGCCGTTTTTGACTAAATTGTAAGTTTTGTGTTTTCTCGTATCGTATCCGCCGAAAATCACTTCGCCCTTTTTCTTCACACTGTTTAAAAGCGCGTTGAGAGTTGAAGTTTTGCCGGCACCATTCGAGCCTATAAGCGAAACGATACTGCCCGCTTCCACCTTAAAACTTATCCCTTTAACTGCTTCTATCAATCCGTAATATACATGCAAATCTTTAATCTCAATCATTCAAAAAGTCCCCCAAATACGCCGCTACCACATCTTTATGGCTAATCGCTTCGGCTGGAGTGCCCTCGCATATACATTTACCGTAATCCAATACCAAAACCCTGTCGCAGAGTTGATTTACAAATTTCATATCATGCTCTATAAGTAAAATAGCGAGGTTAAAATCATTTTTAGCTTTTTGCAAAAGTGCGGCTAACTCTTTGGTTTCGGCGGGATTCATACCTGCCGCAGGCTCGTCAAGCAGTAAAAGTTTCGGATTCACGGCAAGCGCGCGGGCTATCTCTATCTTGCGCTGCTGTCCGTAACTAAGGCTCACAGCCGACTCATTTGCAAAATCCCTTAAATCCAGATAGTCCAAAATCTCTTCGGCTTTTATCTTTATATCTTTTTCCGCTTTGAAAAATCTTGGCAGGCGAAACATTCCCTCGAAAAATGTATATTTCGCGCGGTAATCAAACCCTATAAGCACATTTTCCATGACGCTCATGGAGCTAAAAAGCCGTATATTTTGAAAAGTCCGCGCTATGCCTTTACGCACGATTTGGTGCGGTTTTAGCCCCGATATGACCTCTTTGTCCAATGTAACTACGCCCGAACTTGGCTTGTAATTGCCCGTGATTATATTAAACATCGTCGTTTTACCCGCACCGTTTGGACCTATAAGCCCGAAAATCTGACCCGTCTCAACGCTAAAAGAGGTATCGCTTATAGCCGTTACTCCGCCAAAACTCTTTGTTATATTTTTTATCTCTAATATCATCGTTTTTTACTTTTTAATTTTTTCAAAACATCGCCTATTTCGCCGTTGCCGAACAGTCCGCGTCTTGCGAACAGCATGACAAGTATAAGTAGAACTGAAAAAACGACCATTCTAAGACCGGGCATCGCGGGAGTTACGTATCCGAAAAAATTCATAGGCTCATCTAAAAATCTCAAAACTTCATTGCCGCCTATGACAAAAATCGTACCTACAATCGCCCCCGTCGTACTTCCAAGCCCGCCCAAAACTATAATGATGAGCAGTTGAAATGTGAGGAAAAATGTAAATTGGTCGGGTGAAACGGTCGTCAAAAGCACAGCCAAAAGTCCGCCGCCGATACCTTCGAAAAATGCGCTTGTGCAAAAAGCGGTTGTTTTGATTTTGAACGTATTGATACCCATAGCCTCCGCCGCATCCTCGTCGTCGCGCACGGCTTTCATCGCGCGGCCGTATTTGGAATTGACGACATTAAGCACAAGAAGCACGCATAAAAGCGCGGTAAAGCCCGTCCAGTAAAAGTTTGCGTATTCTGGTATATCGTTTAAGCCCAAAGAGCCGTTTGTAATCTGCGGATTGTTTATCGCAAAGATTTGTATGATAAAACCAAAGCCCAAAGTTACGATAGCAAGATAGTCGCCTCTGACGCGAAAAACAGGGAAAGCTAGTATGAGCGCGACGCACGAAGCGGCTATGCCAGATATAATGAGTGCCATTACAAAGCCCGAATTTATCCACAAAACAAACGCTGTGGGCTCTTCCACGACGAATTGATATATCTTCTCATCTGCGCTTAAAAGCAACAATGCCGTTACATACGCACCTATCGCGACAAAACCGTTTGGCTCCAAAGAAAACTGCCCCGTTACGCCGTTGATGAGATTGTAACTGACGGCTAAAATAGTAAAAATCGCTATATTATTTAAAATGCGGACGGTATATCCGTCAAAAACTTCAGGCGCGATTATTATAAAACCAACAGCCGCAAGGATAGCAAGTACATGAAACATCTTTTGGCGCATATTAAAACCTGCTTCTTTCAAAGTTATATCCCAATATGCCCGTTGGTTTAAATAACAAAACAAGTATCAAAAATATAAATGCAAAAGCGTCTTTGTAGCCGCCAAGTTCTGGGAAAAATGCGACGGCTACGACTTCCGTGAAACCTATGATAAAGCCTCCCAAAACTGCCCCCGTCACGCTGCCGATACCGCCCACAACTGCGGCGGCAAATGCTTTAAGACCTATCAAAACGCCCATCATGGGGTCAATCGCGGGATAATTCAACGCCCAAAATATACCGCCAACAGCCGCAAGCGAACTGCCCATCGCAAAAACTAGCATGATGATTTTATTTGCGTCTATGCCCATGAGATTGACTGTTTTCACGTCAAAAGCGAGCGCGCGTATCGCCACGCCGTATTTCGTGCGGAAAAGAATGTATAAAATTATCAACAGCAAAACTATCGTAATAATCGGCACCAAAAGAGCCGACATGGAAAAAGTAAGTCCGAAAACAGTGATAACTTTACTCATGTAAGATGGAACCAAAAACCCTTTCGGAACGCCGCCGAAAAGCACATTGAAGCTGTTCTCAAGAAAATAACTGATGCCAATAGCAGTTATCAAAAGAGAGATTCGCGGGGCTTCGCGCAAAGGTTTATAAGCTATCTTGTCGGTTAAAATTCCAAGTGCGGACGCGCCCAAAACAGCCATAACTGCGGCGGCAAAAAA
>JAITEH010000054.1 GCA_031282125.1 Campylobacteraceae bacterium | reverse complement strand
TCAAAATAACGCAGCATTTCATCAACGCAGTCCATGCCTTTAAGACTTGGATATCTCTTCTCAAACTCTAAAAACTCTTTTTCATGAAACAGACGAGGCAATGCCCATCGCAGGAGTTTTTCATTAAGCATTACATCACCCGAATTTCCCCGTGATATACTCTTCTGTGAATTTCTCTTTTGGATTTATGAAAAGCTCTTCTGTGGGGCTTAACTCTATCAAATCCCCAAGATACATGAATGCCGTATAGTCGCTGACGCGGGCGGCTTGCTGCATATTGTGCGTTACGATTATGACGCTGACGCTGTTTTTAAGCTCGGTGATGAGCTGCTCCACCGCCTGCGTTGAGATGGGGTCAAGCGCCGACGTCGGCTCGTCAAACAGCAATACCTGCGGCTCTACCGCTATGGCTCTTGCTATGCAAAGTCTTTGCTGCTGACCGCCCGAGAGCGAATTTGCATCGCTTTTCAGCCTGTCTTTGACTTCATTCCAGATGGCGGCTCCCTTTAGGGCTTTTTCTATTCTGTCGTTTAATTCGGATTTTGATTTGATGCCTTTGAGTCTCAAGCCGTATGCGATATTGTCCCAGATAGACATGGGAAATGAGGTCGGTTTTTGGAAAATCATGCCGATTTTTGTACGCAAATCAATCAAATCCGTCTTTTGTTCAAGTATATTTTGTCCGTTAAAGACGATTTTGCCTTTATAGATATTGCCCGCATATAAGTCATGGATACGGTTAAAACAGCGCAGCAGCGTAGTTTTGCCGCAGCCGCTGGGACCTATCAGGGCAGTGATTTTGTTTTGCGCGATTGGCATATCGATGTTTTTCAGACTGCTTTGCGTTGTATTGGCGTAGGTAAAAGAGAGATTTTCTACCTCTATAGCCCTTTTTTCTTTGATATTTGCGATGGTTGACAAGTTATCTCCTCTTTTTAATGATGAGTCTTCCGATTATATTTATCCCAAGGATAAATATAGAGAGCAAAAATGCCGCCGCCCAGCCAAGAGACTGCCAGTCGGCGTATGGACTTGTGGCGTAGTTGAACATAGTAACGGTAAGGGACGATACGGGCGCATTTAAGTCCATGCTGAAAAAGTTATTGTTAAATGAGGTAAACAGCAATGGGGCAGTTTCGCCGCTGACTCTTGCTACCGCCAGCAATGCTCCCGTCAAAATGCCTATTTTCGCACCCCTATATACGACTCCTATGATGACTTTGTATCTTGAAGCTCCCAAAGCGGCGGCGGCTTCTCTTAGCGTTTGCGGCACGAGAGTGAGCATATCGTCCGTTACTCTTAAGACTATCGGTATCATGATGATTACAAGAGCCGCTATACCTGCCCAGCCCGAGAAGTGTCCGACAGGATGAACTAAAATCGCATATACAAACGCTCCTATGACTATCGAGGGCGAACTCATCATGATATCGCTTATGTCGCGTATGAAGTTGGCGATTTTGCTTTTTTGTCCGTATTCGCTTAAAAACGTGCCTGCAAGTATGCCTATCGGAATCCCAGCAAAAGAGGCGAAGAAGACAAGCATCGCTTGACCGATAAGGGCGTTTTTCAAGCCTCCGCCATCAATCCCTGCGGGTGCGGCGTTATTCAAAAATATATTAATATCAAGCGCGGCAAATCCCTTATAGCACAGCACAAAAAGTATCCAAAACAAAAACGCTATGCCGCACACTGCGCTTATAATGCAAAGCGTCAAAACCATGCGGCTTATGATTACTCTTCTTATTTTATATGTCATTGAACAGCCCTTAATTTTCTAAAAAACACAAATTTCGCTATGCCTATGACGACAAAACTAATCGCAAAAAGTATAAGAGCCAGATAAAAAAGCGACGAGTAGTAGAGCGCGCTGTCGGCTTCTGTGAACTCATTTGCCAAAGTTACTGGGATAGACGTCGCGGCGGCAGTTAGCCCGTCGGGCACTTTGTGAACGTTTCCCATCACAAACGTTACAGCCATCGTCTCTCCTATCGCGCGCCCCAAAGCTAAGATGGCAGCCCCCAAAATACCCGCTTTTGCGTAAGGGATTATCACGCTTTTGATGACATCCCATTTTGTCGCCCCCAAAGCGTAAGCCGACTCTTTCAGGATATTTGGCGTGGTATTCATGGCGTCCCTTGCAACGGAAGCCATAAATGGAAGTATCATGATGGAAAGTACGATGCCTGCGGTCAAAAGTCCAAGACCGTTTCCGCCGAATACCGCCCTTAAAATCGGCGCGAAATAAAAAAGCCCCCACATACCGTAAATGACAGACGGAATCGCGGCCAACAGCTCTATGGCGACTCCGACGGGCGCTTTTAACTTTTGCACGGCTATTTCGCTTAAAAATATCGCTATACCGATAGCTAACGGCACAGCCAATATCATGGCTATAAATGTGGACAAAATAGAACCCAAAATTGCAGGGAAACCGCCGAAAATCTCAAGATTTGGCGCCCATTTGGAAGAGGTCAAAAAGCCAAATCCAAAGGCATCTACAGCGGGTTTTGCTTCGATGAACAGTACGATAAATATCGCCGC
>JAITEH010000014.1 GCA_031282125.1 Campylobacteraceae bacterium | reverse complement strand
ATAGCGAACAAAATGCGTTTGCCACTCTTGGAGGATATATATTTGTAACGGAAGGGCTGTTAAACGCCGTTGAGAGCGAGAATGCTTTAGCTATGGTCTTAGCTCATGAGATAGCTCATGTAAAAAACAGAGACCCTATAACGATGGTGGCAGGCAGTACCACGTTTTCTCTTATAATGGCTATCGCCTTCGGAGCTGATGCTGGGTTTTTTGAAAATAGCGTCTCTGTAGTCTCTTCCTCGTTTTCAAGAGATCAAGAGGAGAGGGCGGATAAAGAGGCGCTTTTTGCTCTAAAAAACTACTATGGGCACACTTTCGGCGCCGAAGAATTTTTTCAAAAAATCTTAAAAGATGAAAAATTCTCCATTGAGTTTTTAAATTCTCATCCCGATACTCAAAAAAGAATAGATTATATTTTGCAAACGCAAAAAAACGATACAAAAACCAAATTAACGCCTCTTGGTAAAGCTATATCGGATATGAAAACAAAATAATCTTTTGTTGTTGCGAGCGAAGCAATCCATCTTCTTTCGTCATTCCCGCGCAGGCGGGAATCCATCCTGCAAATAATTACAAATTAAAAGAGTTGTAATACATACAATATACTTTATAATCTTCAACTTGTTAAATATTTTTTTTGGATTCCCGCATTCCCTCACGATATGCGCTTACTTCAAAAGCTTGTCGTTCGGTCGCGGGAATGACGGAATGGAATAGTAAATTTGATTTGCAAAAACAAGTTTAACAAAAGCTTATAGTGGCATTTTGGGCAGTTGGAAAAAACAAAAGTGCTTATAATTTTAGTAATTTTGCAACATTTAAGGAGTGTAATAAAGCTTGACTTTATGTAGAATGTATTATACAATACCGCAAAGGATTTGAATGTATGAAATCAATAAAACAAATCTGTTTTTGAAATGGTACAACGGTTTAAAAGATAAAAAACTGCAATTAACAATAATGCGTAGAATTGAGCGCATGGAAGCAGATGAATATTTAGGCAAAACTTATCCTATTGCAGGCGAATAAGCGAGATAAAAATAGAAATGGGCTCAGGTTATAGAATATACTTTAATTTGTATGTGCAAGGTAATAAAGTTTGGCTTTTGTGCGGCGGCGATAAGTCCACACAAAGCAAAGATATAGAGATTGCAAAAGAGTTGCTGCAAGAAATTAAAAAACAAAGGGAAGGAAAAGAAAATGGCATATAAATATATAACGGCAGAAGATGCTAAATTAACGCCTTTTGACACAGATATCAGCAAATATCTTGATGATGAACAGATGATAGAATTTTACCTAAATCAAGTTCTTGAGGACAGTGACGAGGCTGAATTTAAAAGAGCGTTAGGCTACATAGCAAAAGCGCGCGGTGTGACAAAAACATCAAAAGAAGCGGGCATAAGCAGAGATAGTTTGTATAAAACTATTATTGACGGAACGACGAAAGATACGCGTTTTTCAACAATACAAAAATTGCTGGACAGTTTTGGATTTCGTTTGAAAGTTGAACATAAAACAGCTTAATCTCTATTTTTACAAACTTTAGCGCATTGCGTGCAATCTAATGCGCTATCGCTTATTTACGTGTTTGCAAACCATACTTCATGTATGAGTTTTGACTATATAGATTTCCTAAAAATCTATCTGCAGGATAGAGTAAGCAATAAAGCTCATGATTACTTGCAAAAATCAATATCAAAAACAGATAATGCTAAAAAAATCTAAATAACAAAAAAGCGCAATTGATGAAAGCAAGAAAGCAGACAATCAGAGTTTACGCATGTTTTATAGATATATAAATTTGAGTGATTGAAAATACGAACAAAGACATACTTTTTATTCTGAAAAACTATCTAAAAAACTGCATCATCTAACATCAATTGGAATATCCATGATAACAATTTCCATGTCCTGTATAAGTATTTAAGTCGAATAAGCAAGAGTGGCCAAGTTCGCCGCCTGGAAACGGAACACCCTTTTTCAAAATGAAATTAACGGAGTTGCCGCCATATAATCCAGCAGGCAGCGTGAAATTTTTCTCAATTACATAAGAGTCATATGGTACATAATATGTAGGGGAGTTATCGTGTAAGGGAGGATTGTCTTTTGTGAAAAATTCATATATAGGTTTATAATCATCTTGCGTAGCTTTTCTTAATATTTTTTTATTTAAAGCGTCTTGTATCCCCATTGGTCCTGCTAATGGTTTTGTTTTATCATGAAAAGATTTTGTCGGTTTGGCTTTGAAACTTATATATTCGTCTGAATTTATTTTGCTGCCGATTGTTATTATGCCATTTTTGACGAAATAAACCATATCTACAGGTTTACTGAATAGTTTTTCAGACAGCGGGTTAAGAGTTTTTAATCTGTCTTTAGAGATCATAAAATTAGAATTGCAATAGCTCACGTCAGTAGTGTCTAGCAAGGTAGTCTCTTTCGGAAGTCCCGTGACAATTTGTTTATGATAACCGCTTAAATATACTGCGGCAATTTTTGTCTTTTTCGTAAATTTTATTTGCCATACAGACGGTTCATAAGCGCTCAAGATTAACGCCACAGGTTTATCTGTAACATTTATAAATACTGTAAGTTCCGTAGCTTCATGTCCGCTTTGATCTATTTGTATATTTTGTATTAAACCGGAATATCCGCCTGCAGCGTATACATAAAGATCTTTTGGTAAAACAACATCTGAAAAATCGCAAGTTTTTATAGGCGGATTACTGCTGTCAAAATTTTCAGCAGAAGATAGCGCAGATAAAATGATTGACAAAAGTATTGCAAATGTTAGCCGTCTCATATAAAACTCTCCTGTATTTGACTTAAATATTCTTATACATTAAACCTAAAGTGCATCACATCGCCGTCTTTGACGATATAATCTTTGCCCTCAAGCCGCATTTTGCCTGCCTCTTTGGAGCCGTTTTCGCCCTTATGCGCGATATAATCTTCATAAGAGATAACTTCGGCTCTGATGAAGCCTTTTTCAAAATCATTGTGGATAACAGAGGCTGCTTTAGGGGCTTTCCAGCCTTTTTCTATAGTCCAAGCTCTTACCTCTTTCACGCCTGCCGTGAAGTAGCTGATAAGTCCCAGTTTTTCAAACGAAAGGCGCACTATCTTGTCAAGTCCGCTCTCTTCAACGCCAAGTTCGCTTAAAAACTCTTTCGCCTCTTCGTCGCTTAACGCCACTATCTCTTCTTCTATTTTTGCGCACAGTTTTATAACGTCAGCATTTACGCTTTTGGCGTACTCTTTTAGGCTTGCAACATGAGCATTATCTTTCAAAAGTGTCTCTTCATCTACGTTTGCCCCAAATATCACGGTTTTGCCCGATAAAAATCTAAGTTCTTTATTGAGTGCGGCAAACGACGGATTTTCTCTCTCGCTAAATGAATTGACAGGTTTTAAGCTGTCCAAATGCTCGGCGAGTTTCATGGCGACATCAAGCTGCGCTTTCGCGTCTTTGTCGGATTTGGCTTGACGGTTGAGTTTGTCTATTTTTTTGTCAAGCTGCTGCAAATCCGCTAAAATAAGCTCGGTTTCTATTATCTCGATATCTCTTAAAGGGTTTATCTCGCCCTCTACATGAGTGACATTTTCATCTTCAAAGCAGCGGACGATATGCAGTATCACTTCAACTTCTCTTATGTTTGACAAAAATTGATTGCCAAGACCTTCGCCTTTACTGGCACCTCTGACAAGTCCAGCGATATCCACAAAGTCGATAGTAGAGTGCTGGATGCGTTCGGGATTTACGATTTTTGCAAGCTCAAAAAGACGAGAATCAGGAACGGGAACGATAGCTTTATTTGGCTCGATAGTGCAGAAAGGGTAATTTGCCGATTCTGCATTTTGAGCTTTTGTAAGCGCATTAAATGTTGTGGATTTGCCGACATTCGGAAGTCCTACTATACCAACGCCAAGACCCATTATTTGTCTCCTTCCTGACTCATGAGCCAGTATAGATTCATGCGAACCCCAGCGCCGCTTGCTCCGCTTTGGTTGTAACCCCAATCTTTTTCCGTGTAAGCGGGTCCTGCTATATCAAGATGCAGCCACTTGTCTTTATACGGCTCTTCTATAAAATTATCCAAAAACAGCGCCGCCGTTATGGCTCCTCCGTATCTTGACGAGGAGATATTTGAGATATCGGCGACTGCACTTTTGAGAAGTTTTTTCAAGTATCTGTTGTATGAGAGGTTATTTACAAGCTCTCCGCTTTGCGTTGCCGCTTGAAAGAGTTCATGTTTTAATTTGTCATTGTATCCCATGACGCCTGTGGTGTACTCTCCAAGAGCTACGACGCAAGCACCCGTCAGCGTTGCCATATCTATCAAAAGGTCTGGTTTTAGTTCCTGCGCGTAGCAAAGGCAGTCGGCAAGTACTAAGCGACCCTCTGCATCGGTATTTCTAACTTCTATGGTTTTGCCGTTTTTTGCCGTAAGTACGTCGTCTGGTTTATATGCGTTGCCGCCTATCATATTTTCTGTTGCGCCGACGATGGCGTGGATTTCAAACGGAAGATTTAGTTCAGCCGCCCCTTTTATGATAGCCATAGCGGCAGCCCCGCCGCTTTTGTCGGCTTTCATGGTTACCATGTAATCGCTTGG
>JAITEH010000177.1 GCA_031282125.1 Campylobacteraceae bacterium | reverse complement strand
ATTCCTCCTCGAAAGATTTGATATTTTGCTAAACTTTTGTAAAAAAGTCAAGTTAGTTTATCAGTTTAATCGGTATTATATATCCTTAAATATTATGATTCGCTTAAAAAAATTGAGTTTTTATATCTGTTTACATGACTTTTTTATAACTGTCAAACTTAATTAAATACAAAAATCGAATGAAAAAGCTGAAATATCGTGCATATTGGCTACTTATAGCATGTGAAAGCTGCATGAAAATATATTTAAAATACAAAACATACTTCCATGCACAAATCAAAACTCAAAAAAACAGATCTTCCTCTTTGGGTCTGCTTTTTATGACTCCTATCTCATGTAAAAAATCGCTAAAAACCGTAACATTTCTAAGTTTTGTTGAAAATACAATATTTTCACTATTTATAATACTATATATCAAGTCCGCACTCTCTTTTGACTTTGTGGCTTTTAGATAGAGCAAGGCAGAGGCTTTTTTATTGCTGTTTATCCATGCATTAGCCTCTTCCAGTGATTTTAAAAGTATTGAGACAAGTTTGGGATTTTCGTTGTAAAACTTATCTGTTGCCGAGATTAAATTTAAAGCGAGTCCGCCTTCAAGCACTTCATCTGCGCTTAGAACTTGCCTGATATTTTTATTTTCAAGTTCTACGGTCGTGAAAGGTTCTTGTGAAAAATGTGCGGTTATCTCAGATTTTCCCGAAGTTAAAGCTATAAGTGCATCGGGATGTTTTAAAGCCACAGTCAAATGGTCAAATTTATCATAATTTTTTATACCGAACTCTTTTGCCGCTGCGATTTGAATAAGCAAGGCTTGCGTTGAAACTCTTACGGAAGGCACGGCTATCTTGTCATTCTCTGTGAAGTCTTTCAAAGTTTTCACGCGCGCATTTGTCGTAAGAAGCGCCATGTTTTGGCTTGCCAGCGAACCTATCGCTTTGACTTTACCTTTTGTTTTATCCCACAAGATTATGGCAGGAGGAGCGCCTCCTGATATAACGTCCACGCTGTTTGATAACAATCCGTCGTTAGCGTTTGCGCCGCCGCCAAAAGTAACCCATGACACTTTAATGTCGCCAAGTCCTGCCTCTTTGGCATTTTTTTCGATTAGCTTTTGCTCTTCAAGTACGATAAAAGGAAGATATATAAGTCCGTACTGTTTGGCTATACGAAACTCGCTTTGTTCGGCTTTTAACGTTATAAAAAAGACAAATATAAAAATAGCGGCAAATAGCTTTTTCATACATGAACCTTTTCAAAATGCCTGCTAAAAACGCTGGCTGTAAATATATCGTCATTAAGCGTTTTGTCTGTTTTTTTGTCCGACAATAACGGAAACACAAGTTCCGCAAAGCGCACCGCTTCTTCTAAATGCGGATAGCCCGATAATACAAAAGTATCTATGCCAAGCTCTGCGTATTCTTGCAATCTTTTAGCTACGATTTGTGGGTCTCCTACCAAAGCAGTTCCTGCACCCCTTCTTACCAATCCTATGCCAGCCCAAAGATTGGGACTTATCTCTAATCTATTTTTATCCCAGCCGTGAAGCTCATTTAAACGCTTTTGTCCTACGGAGTCTATCTGTGCAAAATTATTTTTAGCTTTTTCTATAACATCGGGGCTTAGATGGCTTATTATCTCTTCTGCCGCTCTCCAAGCCTCTTTTTCACTCTCCCGAACTATAACGTTTACTCTTAAGCCAAATCTGACTTTGCGTCCATATTTTTCAGCTCTTTTCTTCACATCAGCTATCTTTTCGGCTACCAAATGAGGCGGTTCTCCCCAGCTAAGATATGCGTCTATGTGTTTTGCCGTCAAGTCATGAGCCGCGTCGGATGAGCCTCCGAAATACAAAGGTGGGTACGGTTTTTGCACAGGCGGAAAAAGATTGTACGCATCTTCTATATCAAAATATTTGCCCTTAAAGCTAACTCTTTCACCGCTTAAGATTCTTTTCCATAATGTCAAAAATTCATCAGCCAACTCATATCTTTCATCATGATTCAGCCTGACGCCTTCGGCTGCCAACTCTTTTTCGTAGGCTCCTGGAACTACATTTAGTATAAGCCTGCCGTTTAATGCCTCATCAAGAGTGGCAGTCTGCCTTGCAAAAACTGTTGGATTCCCAACTGCTGATGTGCGCAAAGCAACTAATAATTTGAGTTTGCTTGTAACCGCCGCCAAACTCGCCGCTGTGATAAAAGGGTCTAAATTCCAACTGCCCGTAGGTATCAAAATACCGTCATATCCGAGTTGTTCTACAAGCGTGGCTACCTGTCTTAGATAAGAGTTGCTCACAGGTCTTACCACTGAAGCCTTACCGACATACTTGCTATCTCCGCCCGTAGGCAGATGCCAAAAAATATTTAAACTCATACTCTCCTCCTTAATGAAGTTCTATTTGTATTTATCTTTAAAAACTTCGTCTGTTTTTATTGTAAACATCAGTCCTATTAATAGGACTGACTCCTTTGAATTTGCAACCTTTTCGTACTATGAATATTTTTCCATCCATCAGCTTCTGATATGGGTTCTAAAAGTATAGACGCAGTATTTTGGTCTTTGTTATAAAATGTTTTACTGCAAATAGTACTTGCAGTAAAACATTTATCCACTGCATTATCCAGATCAACTACAATTTCCTCCGCACCTAGTTTTTAAAAATATCATCAAAAAACAGCTCTTCTAATGTCGGTCTATTTTTAATAACTCCAATGTCATACAAAAAATTGCTGAAAAACGTAACATTAGTTGGTTTTATCTCATAATGAACGTTTGGATCATTTAGTATTTTATATATGAGATCTATGCTCTCATTTGATTTGGTAGCTTTCAAATAGAGTTCGGCAGCCTCTTTTTTATTATTTTTTATCCAACTATCTGCTTCCTGTAAAGAGTTTAAAAAAACAGTTACCAACTCTTGATTTTCATTATAAAATTTTTCAGTTGCAGATATGAGATTTAGACTAAATCCTCCATCTACCAAATCATTCGAGCTTAAAACCTGATGAACGTTTTTGCTCTGCTGTTCAACTGTTATATAAGGTTCTGTTGTAACATGTGCCGTTATTTCAGATCTGTCAGAAGTTAAAGCTATAAGCGCATCGGGATGTTTTAAAGCAACTGTCAGATGGTCAAACTTATCATAATTTT
>JAITEH010000005.1 GCA_031282125.1 Campylobacteraceae bacterium | reverse complement strand
GGCGCGCAATTTTTGGCTTGGACGGCGACAAGTCTTGGCAGTTTTTTGATGATATCAAGCTCTTTTAACTCAAGCAAAGCTTTATATATGCCGATAAGCCCTACCCCGCCGCCTGTCGGATACAAAATCACATCGGGAATCTTCCATCCGAACTGCTCTACTATCTCAAGCCCCATACTCTTTTTGCCCTCGATACGGTAAGGCTCTTTGAGAGTTGAAGCGTCCATGATTTTGTATTTTTGTACGGCTTTTGCGACTATCTTTCCAGCATCGCTTATGAGTCCATCGACAAGGTAAAGTTTCGCTCCGCTGACGGCACATTCGTTTCGCGTGATAGCAGGTGCGTCTTTTGGCATGATGATATTTGCTTCAATGCCAGCTTTTGCCGCATATATCGCCCAAGCTGCGCCAGCATTGCCATTTGTAGGCATCGCAAAGCTTTTGACTCCAAGCTCTTTTGCCTTTGATATGCCAACGGCGGCTCCGCGCGACTTGAAACTGCCTCCCGGATTTAGCCCCTCGTCTTTTAAAAAAAGATTGTCAAATCCAAGATAACTTCCCAAATTTGCAAGTTTAAGAAGCGGCGTTATAACTTCGCCCAAAGAGACTATATTTTTGGGATTAATTATAGGAAGCAGCTCTTTGTAACGCCACAGATTATACGGACGAGATGAGAGCTTCTCTTTGGAAAATGCGGATTTTATCTTTTTGATGTCGTATTTAACTAAAAGCGGCGCAGAGCATTTTTCACAAAGCTGCGCCAATCTTTCATGACTAAAACGACTTTTGCATTTTGGACACTCCAAATGCGTGACATACATGAAAATCCTTTAAAACGCTCTTGCAAGGTCAGAATCAGGGTGATTGCCGCAGCGCCTGTAATCGTCAAAATCTATTTTGAGATTATATCTTTTTCTTATCTCCTGAAGTCCGTATGATAGTCTTATATAATACTCCAAAGAGGCGTTTTTCTCATTTGCAAGATATGTATTTGGGCGCGGAACCCAGACCATATTTACCGTGCTCACTCCATAAGAGGCTAGTTCATCGGCTTCTTTTAGCACCGCTTCCAAAGCCTCGTCTTCGCTTTTGAATCCAAACGGCTGAACAAGCTCCACGCCTGATACTATGCCCGTATTTACTCTGCCCTCGCCAAATACTTCAACGGCTTCTATGAGTCTCTTCTTCCACTCTTTATAGCCCACCCATTTGGCTTTACCCGGACACACGACGTTGAAAATATCCTCATTCAAAACCTCTATATCCATGGTAAGGCTTGAAATGCCTGTATTGTCATAAAGTCTTTTTAACTGCTCTTTTGTTACGGCCGAACAGATGAGTTGAGATGGGAATTTTTCAGTCGCGAAATTCTCGCCGATAGAGCGCAAAATCTCAATATAATAATCTATCTCTTTGTCGAAAGGATTTTTGCCGTGAAAATCAGAACCAGAAGTCAGACATATAGCGCTGAATCTACCTTTCTCTTTCAAGGCTTCTTTGATGGTTTCCGATACGTCTTCGGGCTTAATCTTCGTCTGCATGTCTATCTCGTTTTTTTGCTGCTTGAGGTTATTGACAATATCGCAAAATTTGCACCCGTTGTCATCGCTCCAAAAATGACAGTAACGGTTTGGAATGAGATAGAGTCTTTGCGGTCTTGCGCCGACTACATTTTGCATCAAAACGCCGCTTGAAGTTTTCTTGTCGTAATAATCAGGCTTGTCCCAATAAAAAACCTCTTCCAGTACATCTTCATTATCCCTCAAAACAAGCTTATCATCTATCAAATCAACGATATAAGGATTGCCGTCCAAAGGCGTGGGCGTACTCAAAACAGAAGTGCCGTCGCGCAGGACAAAAGCTTCGGGGCGTTTTGTGAGTTTGCCGTCTCTTGTGCCGAATAGATGCGTTCCGCCAAGCTGATGTCTGTTTGCATCAACCGCGTCAAGAGCGTCGGGCGTATAATAAACGCCGCGTCTATGGATATCTGTTTTTAGCATAATAAGTCTTGGAAAATCAGGATATTTATCTGCGACTTCTTGGAAACTAAGCGTGCTTCTCATGGCTATGCCCCTTTGTGTGTTTTGATTAAAATTTCATGCCCCATTTAACGACGGTCTTTCTTTCGATGGTTTTAAAAATGATATTTTCTACCAGTATGCCTATGATGATAACGGTCAAAAGTCCTGCAAATACCAAATCTATATCGAGCTGATTTTTCTTTTCGTATATAAACCATCCAAGCCCGCCGCCGCCCGAACTCACGCCAAAAACAAGCTCAGCCGCGATAAGCGTTCTCCATGAAAACGCCCAGCCAACTTTAAGACCCGTCAAAATACTCGCAAACGCCGCGGGAATCAATATCTTAAACACAAAACCAAGCCCTGATAATTCGTAGTTTTTACCCACCATGCGAAGAGTGTTGCTGACTCCCATGAAGCCGTTGTATATGTTAAGAGCTATAGGCCAAGTTACCGCATGTATGATGACAAAAATGATGCTGGGATATCCAAGCCCAAACCAAAGCAATGCTAAAGGTAAAAGCGCGATAGCAGGAAGCGGATTGAACATCGCAGTCAAAACTTCCAAAAGGTCTGTTCCAACCCTTGTCGTGATAGCTAAAACAGTAAGTGTGCCCGCCAATAAAATACCGCACAGGTACGCGGTTACAAGCACTTTTAATGAGGCTATGGTTTTTTCGATAAGCTCTCCGTTCGCGATTACGCTCCAAAAACCTTTCAGTGTAGCCGTAAAAGTCGGAAACATCAAGTCGTTATCCAAGTATAGGGAGTAAACCTGCCAGATAACCGCCAAAGCGACTATAATGAGCGCTTTGCGGATGAAATTATTGTTAAAAAATTTCTCCCAAAACGACAGCTCTATCTTTACTTCACTGCCGCCTTTTAAGAAAATCTCACGCTCGTAAGTTCTTTTGACCTTATCTATAGAAGTTATTTTTTTTGCGCTCATTGTTATATCACATAATCCATACGATTTCTAAAAAGAGTATCCGAAATCCTCGCTTTTAAAGCTGCGAATTCCGTACCAAAAGCCGACAAATCCACATCCAACTCTTCTATCACTTCCCCAGGATGCGGAGAGAGCATGACGATGCGCGTACCCAAAGTGATAGCCTCGTCTATGGAGTGTGTTACAAAAATAAGCGTGAACTGCGTATCTGCCCACAACTCCAGAAGCTCTTCTTGCATCTTTTGGCGAGTCAATGCATCCAAAGAGGCAAAAGGCTCATCCATCAATATAACTTTCGATTTTAACGCCAAACATCTGGCTATCGCCACTCTTTGCTTCATGCCGCCTGATAGTTCATGAGGGTAAGAGTCTGCGAATTTTTGCAGATTAACTTTCTTTAAAAGTTTCCTTGCCTCATTTCGCGCCTCTTCTTTCGTAGCTTTTCTTGTAGAGCGGATAGCAAAAACGATATT
>JAITEH010000101.1 GCA_031282125.1 Campylobacteraceae bacterium | reverse complement strand
GTAGTGCCGTAACCTTCGTATATGTGTATGCCAAATTTAATTTTAAAGCCGTTTTTGACATCGTCTTTTAGTTTCTCGGCTCCAGCTACGGCGATTCTCACGCTTTGAAGCATCAACGGATGAAGTTTTTTATTTTTTACGTAGAGTCTGAAAAACGTCGAAGTTCCAAGCAAAATACTGACGCGGTATCGCACGCACATTTTTCCTATATTTGTAACATCCGTCGGGTCTGCTACGCACACCATCAAAATGCCCTCACAAAGCGGCATGAGCATTGTTATGGTAAGTCCGAAAGAGTGAAAAGCAGGAAGAGAGTTCAGCACAACGTCGTCTTTTCTAAAATTGAGCAGATCCGCTACTTGTTTGATATTTGCAAGCAGATTTTTGTGCGTAAGTTCGACGCCTTTTGGCGCATTTTCGCTGCCGCTGCTAAAAAGTATCACAGCAGTATCGTCAAGCTTGACAGGCTCAAAATATAAAAACTCCAAAACCCAAGTCGGAAAAAGCAAAACTTTAAAAAACGTCTTCACAACTTCCGCTTTTGTGATTGATTCTTTGAGATTTTCCGCATAAATCGCCTTGCCTTCCAAAATCTCTTGAAAGTTAAAACCTCTGCTTTCAAGCTTTTTTTCAAAAGTTTTGGACGTTATGATACTCTTCAAATCACCTTGTTCTATCGCGCTTTTTAGATTTTGCGCGCTTAGCGTGTAGTTGAGATTGACGGATTTTTTGCCAAGGGCTAAAAGAGCGAGATTGACTATAGCTCCAACGGCGGAAGAGGGCAGTAAAACGCCGATATTTTCTTCATCTTTCAACACGCCTTTTAATTTTTTGATAAATAAAACGACCGAAGTTAAAAGCTTTAAGTTATTTAATTTCACTCCCGTTGCCTGATCTACGATGGATGCCGCGAACAAAGACGAGTTTGCGCGTCTTAGCCAGTGATAATGGAGCGGTTTTTGATTTGAGAGGTGAAAATCCCAAGCCGCAAGAGAGAGCTTAATAACGGCTTGCTTGACTTCATTTGCTTTTGCGGTTGATTTTAAAGCCTCTCCGAAAGCTATCACTATCTCTCGTTTATCGTTTGATTGACGAAGTTGTTTGTAATAATCGTCCGCGCGTGAGAAGGTCGAACCCCAAAGTCCCCTTAGATAAAACGGGATAATCGGCACGTCAATGTCCTCTATCGCAAGCTCAAAACCTCTTTCGAATTTGCCTATCTGTCCGTTGTAGCTTATAATCCCCTCAGGAAACAACGCTACAACTTCACCGTTTTTAAGCCTTGCTCTGATGCCCTCAATCGCCGATTTACTAGCCCCTCCGGCGATTGGGATAACGTCGAAAAATTTAAATATCCAAGTCAGATACCATTTGTCGTAATACGCCCTGAACATGACAAATTTTAGCGACCTCGGACTTGCCACCTGCAAGATGAGCCAATCTATCCAGCTTATGTGATTGCCTAGCAAAAGCGCGCCGCCTGCTGGAGGGATATTCTCGATACCTTGTATATTTGTCTTGTAGCCTATCTTCAAAATCGGAAACAGCAAAATCCTTGCAAATAGATGAGGCACTTGCTTAATCGCGTATAAAGCCCCAAGAAAAGCTATAAAAGATGTTATGAAAAATAGCTGTGTCGTAGAAAAATGGAACAATACAAACAGTACCGTCAAAGCCAAAAATGAGACCATGGAGCAGTTCTGGACGAAATTATTTCCAGCCAATATTTTGCC
Organism: Campylobacteraceae bacterium; assembly: GCA_031282125.1. Taxonomy (GTDB): domain Bacteria; phylum Campylobacterota; class Campylobacteria; order Campylobacterales; family Campylobacteraceae; genus JAIRKW01. Next base: position 3,640 of record JAITEH010000101.1, on the reverse strand, counting down.
CATATGCGAATCGCTTGAAAAGTATTGTATGACGGAGTTCAAAGGAACTATGAAAAGTCCGCCGAAAAATCCGAATATCAAAGAGTAAAATCCCATAAAAATCGCATGATTTGCAAATGTCATACCGCAGAGCGCGGCAAACATTCCAAGCGCGCCTATGGGTATGATGCCAAGTTCAATATGCCTTTTTGAAAAAGTTCCCGCTATGATGGAGCCGCTTATGAGTCCTATAGCGCTTACGGCTAAAATGCCTTGTATGATAACCGCGTTATTGTCGCCTGTTATCATTTTGTAGTGAGCGGGGAATGCGGCTATGACCATCTGCGAAATTCCCCAAAATATGCTAAGTCCGATGATGCTAAGCCAGATGTCTTTGTTGCTTTTGACGGTTTTTAGATTGCTGCGAAGATATTTCAGCTTCAAATACTCTTTAAAATCAAACCTCTCTTTCACGGATTTAGTGTCAAAAAACGGTATCCTAAAAGCAAAAAATGCCTCCAAAGAGCTCAAGATAACAAGCAAAAATCCGATAGGCACCATGTGAGTTAAGATAACATTTGGGTCGGTCAGCTCGGCTATGTAGTATTTTTCAAAGATAGCCGAGAAGATAAATGAGCTTAAAAGTATAGCCACGATAGTCAATGCCTGAATGATACCGTTTGCAAGGCTTAGTTTTTCGACGCCGACAAATCTTTTTATGAGCCCGTATTTTGCTGGCGAATAAAACGCGCTTTGCACGGCGAGTAAAAATGTCATGATAAAGGCAAATATAAACCAGCCTTGATAGTAGCTTATGAGTATCAACACGCTAAGAGCTATCGCCGAAAGAGTCGCGTATCTGATGACGATTGTTTTTGAAAATTTGTCGTTTATAAAACCCGCAGGAGAGAATAAAAATATAAAAGGAAGCAGTATCATCGCATTGACAAGCGCGCCCAAAATCACCAAATCATCGCCCTCAAAGCTTTTTATCAAAACATTTTGAATGGTTATTTTATGCGCCAAATCAACAGAAGCATTTATAAACATGATGAGTATAAACGGCAAAAATCCGCGAATTTTCAAAAGCTGCGGCATGATTATCCTTTTTTAAAATTATAAAGTTATATTTTATCTTTTCGGAACAAAATAGACAATAAAACGCTGTATTATATGTAATTTTAGTTATTACTTTGTACAATACAAGATTAATTTTTTGTGCAGTTTTTTATTTTCGCACTGCGCTTATTGGGGAATAATATGAAAACGGCAATCATACAACAGGCATTTCACGATACCAAAAACGAAACGGTCAAACAGAGCGTTTTAAGGATTAAAGAAGCCGCCAAAAACGGAGCGAAACTTATCGTATTGTCCGAACTTCATCAAGACAGATATTTTTGTATCAACGAAAACACCGATAATTTTGCGCTTGCGGAAAGCTTTCATGAAGATGTCAGATTTTGGAGCGGCGTCGCAAAAGAGAATGGCGTAGTTTTGGTAACTTCGCTGTTTGAGAAGCGCGCTGAAGGGCTGTATCACAACACGGCTGTGGTTTTTGAAAACAACGGAGAGATAGCTGGCAGATACCGCAAAATGCATATTCCCGACGATCCTGGATTTTACGAGAAATTTTATTTTACTCCGGGCGATTTGGGATTTAACCCTATAAAAACAAGCGTCGGCAATATCGGACTTTTGGTTTGTTGGGATCAATGGTATCCAGAAGCGGCAAGGATTATGGCGTTGAAAGGGGCGGATTTTTTGGTGTATCCTACGGCTATCGGCTGGTTTGATGAAGACGAAGCAGATGAAAAAAAACGACAGCTTGAAGCGTGGATCACCATACAACGCTCTCATGCGATAGCAAACGGCTTACCCGTAATATCTGCAAACAGAGTCGGCAAAGAGTCGGACGACAAGGGCGTGATAGATGGCATCAGATTTTGGGGAAATTCATTTGCGGCAGGCGCGCAGGGCGAATTTTTGGCTCATGCAGACGAAAAAGAGGAGTGCATACTCTATTTTGATCTCAAAAAAAGCGGTGAAGTAAGACGAATCTGGCCGTTTTTCAGAGACAGACGCATAGACGCATACGAAGGACTTGATAAGAGGTTTATTGATTGATTTCGTAACTCTATATATTTCTCTTAAAGTCATTGCTTATTCCATCGTCTAAAATATGAATTATTTTCTGCAAGACAAAAATAAAGCCATATTTTAGGGACGGTTTATTAAAAAATAAATAATCAAAATCCATAAAAATCTTTTTAGACTCTCATAATAAACATTTTTAATAAATTATTTCTTAAAAAATTAATGTTTTATATATATTTTACATATACTTTTGTATAATTTACAATTTAAAATTTTTTTAGGAGGTGGATATTTAAAGAATCTTTGCAAATATATATTTTGCAAATATATCTAAAGTTAGATATTAATGGCTGTTTTCCAAAAAGATGGATTTGTTTTTTAAATTTTATTTAAAAGGTTAATTATGAAGAAAATACTTAAATTGTTTACCTTGGTTTTGTTGACTTGCTTTTTAGTTGGTTGCGGTGGCGGAGGAGGAGAGGATAGTGATAGCGGTAATGATGCTCCAGGTAAGATGCCAGGTCTTGGAATAACTGCAGGTAGTGTTGAGGGAGAGGTTTTTCGATTTCCTGATGGCGTAACAGTTGAAGGAGATGTTTCAGGAGAATCAGCTATTTATACTGATACAAACACGCCTACTTTTAACATTAAAGCCAATGTTTTGGAAGGAATAGATACACCAAATTTTGATATTGCAGGTACACCAAATTTTAAAATTGTTGATGTGCTTGATGGATCTTATGATGTTATAAGAGGAAGCGGTGGCATATATGTCTTAGTAACATTTGATTTAAGGAATGCAAATAACGTAAATACAACAGTTGTTTTTCCTGCCGGATTTTTAGCAGTATCTATAGGAGGTCAAGCCCAGCATGGACTTTTATTAAAAGAGACTTCGATTGACATTCCTGCTAATAAAAAAATCAAAGTAGCCCTTGCTTTATATTGTGCAAATCTTGGCATTCCTGGTTCAGCAGGTTATAAATATGATAGTACTTTTAAAGTGTTGACCTATCATACATTTCAGGAGTTATTTGACTTAGTTGCAAATAAAAAGATAAATATTGAGGAGTATGAAAAAGATGGTGAGAGCTTTTTTAATATCATAATCAAGTTTATTTACAATTGGCTAAATATTGAGTATAAAGAGGATAATAGCGCAAGCGATACATATATATCAATAGTGAAACGATTAAATCAGGCAATCTGGCATATTGTAAACTATGACTATGGTAATGGCTTGACAGATGATGATAGAGCATATATAGCAAATTTGCCAAATAGCAACTAAAATCAATTTTATGTGTATCTGTCGTGAGCGGATACACATTTTTATTAAAATCTTATGGTAATTCAAGAAGGGGATATTCAACAAAATCTTTTTATTTTCTGGATTGCTTCGCTTCACTCACAATGACTTAGGAATGTTTACCTTCTTCTATGTTTACAAATATTCGTTTCTTCGTCTTTTGCGGATTTTATTGATTCTTGTGTTATGTTATTATCTTTCTCTTTATTGTATATCTTATCATTATCTCTATTCATTGCTTCGGCAAGCATATTC
>JAITEH010000133.1 GCA_031282125.1 Campylobacteraceae bacterium | reverse complement strand
GAGATAATAGACAAAAAACGGATATCTTTTATGCCTTTTGATTTCAAAAAATTCACGGCATCTATGGCAGTTCCGCCTGTTGCGAACATGGGGTCGATGATGATGGCTATTCTGTCTTTGTGGTCGCTTGGCAGTTTGGCGTAGTAAAATTCAGGCTCAAGCGTCTTTTCGTTTCGTTGAAATCCCAAAAACCCGACGCTTGCATCGGGAATTATATGAAAAACGCTCTCAAGCATTCCAAGCGCGGCGCGCAAAATCGGACAAATCATAACGCCGCATGCAAGCTGTTTGGCTTTAGCCGAAGCCACGGGCGTTTGCACATCGACATCTTTCAACGGCAAATCTCTCGCGGCTTCAAAAAGCAGCAAATACGTTATCTCGTCCACAAGCATTCTAAACTGAAAACTTTCCGTTTTGGCGTCTCGCAATATAGAGAGTTTGTGCTCTATCAGCGGATGAGTTATGACATGTACGTTTTCCATGCAAAACTCCTTTTTTTGATTTTTATTATTTTATCCGATTTTACGGATTTTGGCGATAAAAATCTACGCAAACGGAAGTTTTCCGAAAGATTATTTTATCTTCTCTTCTAACGCTTTTATATAAGCGTCTATATCAAAATCTTTCACTCTGGCAACTCCGTCTTCGATAGCCGCTTTAGCCACAGCGGGAGCAACCCATACAAGCACTCTTTTATCAAATGGTTTTGGTATCACGTAATCTTTGCCAAATGAAAATTCTTTGTCGCCGTACGCGCTTTTGACGTAGTCTGGCACAGGCTCTTTTGCAAGTTTTGCCAAAGCCAAAGCCGCAGCCATTTTCATATTTTCAGTTATTTTTTTCGCGCGTACATCTAAAGCGCCTCTAAATATAAACGGAAAACCAAGCACATTATTTACTTGATTTGGATAATCGCTTCTACCCGTTCCCATGATAATATCATCTCTAACTTCCGCCGCTTCTTCGGGCAAAATCTCAGGAACTGGATTTGCAAGCGCAAATATAATCGGATTTTTATTCATCGACTTTACCATATCTTGCGTAACCAGTTTGGCGCGTGAAAGACCCAAAAACATATCTGCACCATTCATGGCGTCGGCTAAAGTCCTATCTTTCGTATCGGTTGCAAATTCGCTTTTGTATTTATCAAACTCTTCTCTGCCTTTGTATATAACGCCTTTAGAGTCCACCATAACGATATTTTTTGCGCCCAAAGATTTGTACATTTTAGCGCACGCTATCCCTGCCGCTCCTGCACCTGATACTACGATTTTCATATCGCTTATCTTTTTGCCGCCGATGTCAAGCGCATTCATTATAGCGGCAGTTGTTATTATCGCCGTTCCGTGCTGGTCGTCATGCATGATGGGGATATCGACGGCAGCTTGAAGTTTTGCCTCTATGTCAAAACACTCGGGCGCTTTTATATCTTCCAGATTTATACCGCCAAACGTCGGAGAGAGCGCTCGTACAATCTCTACAAACGCGTCGATATTATTTTCGTCCACTTCGATATCGTACGAATCTATATTTGCAAATTTTTTAAATAAAACTGCTTTGCCTTCCATGACAGGTTTTCCTGCGACAGGGCTTATCTTGCCAAGTCCCAAAACAGATGTTGAGTTTGTGATAACTGCTACTAAATTTGCTTTATTTGTATATGTATAGGCTAACTCATTGTCTCTTTCTATCTCAATACAAGGAACTGCAACGCCAGGACTATACGCCATACTCAAATCTTTAGCGCTTTTGCATGATGTCTTGACGTTTATCTCGATTTTTCCGCCAATGTGATAATTTAACGCTTCCTGCTCTGTGATTTTACTCATTATTACAACCTTAACTTATAAATTTTATGAACTTTTCAAGCCGAAATAAAACGGCTTTTAGACCGATAACGCTCATGACCTCAAATATAGGAGGACTTATAGATGAGCCTGTAAGGGCTATGCGTATCGATTGAGCTATATCTTTTAGCTTAAGCTCATTTTTCTCCAAAAATTCATTTGTGATATTTTCAAAATCGCCGCTTTCACTGCGCTCTTTCAAAAATAGAAAATAATTTTTCAAATATGCCGCCGATGAGGGCGTTACGAATTTTTCAACAGCTTTTTGCTCGTAACTTTCAGGCTCATTTAGTATGGCATTTGTCATTTCGACAAGCTGTACTATCGTCTTTGCGCGCTCTCTTAACATATCCGCCAAAAATTCGGCATTTTTATCGTCTCTTATATCAAGTCCGAAATTCAAAGCTTCCTGCCAAAGTCTTTTGGACGAAGCGTTTTTAATATAATGAGCGTTCAGCCACTCTAATTTTTGCTGATTGTAAGATGAGGCCGACGCATTTATATTATTCGGATTAAAGAATTCTACCATTTCTTCTAACGAAAATATCTCTTGGTCGCCGTGACTCCAGCCAAGGCGCACCAAAAAATTCAAAAGCGCTTCGCTCAAAAATCCCATACTTTTGTACTCCATGACGTCCATCGCGCCGTCTCTTTTTGAGAGTTTTTTGCCCTGCGGATTGTTTATCATGGGAACGTGAAAAAACTTCGGTATTTTAAATCCCAAAGCTTCGTAAAGAACTATCTGTTTTGGAGTATTTGAGAGGTGGTCGTCTCCTCTGATGACATCTGTGATATTCATGAGCGCGTCATCTACGACAACTGTGAAATTATATGTAGGCGTGCCGTCGCTTCTTGCTATGATAAAATCGTCCAAAATATCTTCTGCTTTAAAGCTGATATGCCCTTTCACGCCATCATCAAACGCTATTTCGCCGCTTAAAGGAGCTTTTATACGCACGACAGGTTCTATACCTGCGGGCGGAGTTCCTTTGAAATCTCTATATTTTCCGTTGTATCGCGGGCGTTCTTTCTTGGCTATCTGCTCTTCGCGCATAGCGTCAAGCTCTTCTTTACTCATGTAGCAGTAGTAGGCTCTGCCTTCATTTAAAAGTTTTTCTACATAATTTTTATAAACGTCAAATCTTTTGGACTGATAAACGATTTCGCCGTCATACGAAAGTCCCGTCCATTTAAAAGCCTCTTCTATAGCCTGCGCGGCTTCAAGGGAGTTTCGTTTAAGATCCGTATCTTCAATGCGAAGCAGAAACTTTCCATTGTTTCTTTTTGCCCAAAGATAACTATAAAGTGCTGTTCTAAGTCCTCCGATGTGTAAATAACCGGTTGGAGAGGGAGCGAATCTTGTAATAATCATAATCAAACCCTTGTTCATCAAAATATCGCGGTGATTTTTCGCTTTAATTTGATTGATTACCAAAAAAATGCTAAGATTGCAATTTTTAAGTGCGGTATTATATTGATTTTTACTTAATAAAGGATTATGCAGTGATACTAAAAAAAAGTTTCTTAGCCGTTATTTGCGGGCTTTTTCTAAGCGCAAATGCAAACGCGGCTTTGGTGGATGCGGTATCGGTCGTCGTGGACAATGAGCCTATAACGATATACGAGATATACAGACTCTCAAAGCAATTTGACATTTCGACCAAAGAGGCTCTGGAGATTTTGATACAAGAAAAGCTGGAGTTGTCGCAGATAAAACAGATGAATATCCAAGTGGACGATTTCATGCTAAATCAGCAGATAGAAGCGATAGCGGCGAAAAACAACATGAGCGTACAGAATTTTTACAGCGCGCTTTTCAAAGAGGGTATTTCGGCGGATACTTACAGGTCGGAACTAAAGCAAAGAATGCAGCGCGACAGACTTTATCAGTACATTTTAAGCAGTAAATATGAGAATATAGACGAAGATAGGCTGCTTGTTTATTACAA
>JAITEH010000076.1 GCA_031282125.1 Campylobacteraceae bacterium | reverse complement strand
TACCAAGAGATAAGAGAATATTTTATGTTTAAAAAACCTGTATTTGATATAAGATATGCAAAAATATTTTGGAATTTTGAAAGTCATTTAATAGAAGAAAAAATATAGCAAGGAGCTATCATGACAAACCATCACGCATTATGCAAGCAAAAAGTATAAATCATGAGAGATTATGACGAGTATCCTATAATCATAAAGGATTACGGAGTTGTATTTACAGGCATACTTCTTTTTATGGTTATAGTTATAATAGCATCTTACTTTATGGGACATTATCCAAAAAATGAATTCAAAGAACTTGTAGATACAATTAATTTTTTAAGCGCAATGTGTTTTATTTTTTACGTGCCATATCTTTTTCTTTTGGAAATTCCGAAAAACTTTAAGAGAAAACCGAGCTTTTTTGAATTTTCGGATGATAAAATCTACTATTGCCATATATCTTATGAAGACAAAAACGATAAAATTACATATGAAATTACAGCGCCGATAAAACATGTCAAGCAGGTTAGTTTTTGCATAGTAACCGAAGTGTTTGAAAGACAAGGTAGAAAAGATTACTTGAGCGCATGGAGAATATTCTTTTGCAAATCCTCTATAGCTATTCCACTGTCAAAACTTTTTTGGTTTATGTATTACTTGTGTACATATATATTTTAGCTTTGCCTTTCAAAATTTACAAATTGAAAAAAACCGAAGAACCGCTTTCGTTACTCAATAAAAATATCGTCATAGAGTTTACCAACAGAAACTACTTTCTTGTCAATATCTACTCTCAAAAAGATTTTAATGAACTCATGATGTATTTCAAAAGGAAAAATATACCAGTTAATGACAAAACAGTATTTTTACATCATTGGCAAATTGCAAATCCGACTTTTTTTGACAAAGATGAACGATGGTGTGATGAGTATGAACCAAAAGAGATTAAAAAAATAGGAATGTGGCAAAAAATAGCAAAGTTATTTGGGGTTAGGAAAGGATAATTAGTGGAAAAGGTGGAAGGTAAAAGCTTTAAAAGCCATCAGAAGATATCAAAAACTTTATTCATTATATTTATAATATTCTTTTGCTTATCAATGTTGATAGAGACAATGCCACATATATTTTTATTTCCACAATTAGCAGGATTAATATTTTTTGGTTTCCATTTCTTGTTTTTCCCAACGTATATTGTGTGTATTATTATTTTTATTATTATAGGTCTTAGCGACTATAAAAGAATTTTCATCTTTGATGTCATTGGAGCTTTGATAACGGTTGTTTATCTAACGCTAAATCTAACGGGATTTTGCTATAAAGAGTTCAAATATCTTAGCAAACAAGAGATTGTTGATGTGGCATTTGAACGCACGTTGGAAGCTTGTAATAAATATAATGACGCATGCCCGTCATATCAAGAGATAAAACAGCAATATCCACAGTGTTTTGGCGAAAATATGTCAGATAGTTGTATCGATATGCATGAAACTAAAGCTTATACGCGTACGGTATATAAAATAGAAAAAGAGTATTCTTTGTTGCCTCCTATAGTTTTTATACCAATACCTTTATCATGCGGTGTAGGTTTTCATGTATATAGTGATCTTGTTGAAAGCCCTATAAAGTATCAAAGCAGATACAAAGGTAAATATGCGGATATAGACGATCCTGGATATATTTCCGTATCGTCATGCGGTCAATAGATCAAATCAATTCAAGGAGTTTGCAATGGCTCATGAAAATATAAAAAAGTTCAATCCTTACATGTAAGAACATGTAAGGACTTATAGTTAATCTGCGTTTGGTTTTGGAGTTTTGTCCGTACTTGGCGGCAGTATTGGGTATGTGATGTGAGGTTTTCTGCCTGTTAGGGTCTTTAGAAAATCAACGATACTATCAGCTTCTTTATCCGAAATATCGATTCCAAGCTGAACGCTTCCCATCTCTTTTACAGCATCTTTCAGACTCCAAATGCCGCCGTTGTGGAAATACGGAGCCGTTTCGGCTATATTTCTAAGCGTTGGAGTTTTTACCATGCCGTCTTTATCACCCGCAAAACCGCCCAAAGATATAAATTTATACTTTTCGGCAACTTGGAAAGGCTGCATGGTTCCGCCCAGAGCTATGCCGTTATGACAGGCTATACAGCCTTTTTCCATGAAAAGGTCAAATCCTGCCTGCTCTTTTGCGTTAAGCGCATTTAATTTGCCGTGCAAGAAATCATCATATGGCGATGGAGTAATGAGCGTTCTTTCAAATACGCCGATGGCGCTTGCGATTTTTTCAAATGTAATCTTCACGTTTTTGCCGTAAGCTTTTTGAAAATCCTCGACATACTGCGGGATAGAAGTTATGCGCTCTACTACCAACTCTTTAGGAGCCGCCATTTCAGCATCCGCTTGTATAGGTCCTTGCGCTTGGTCCGCTAAATGCGGGCTTCTGCCGTCCCAAAACTGTATCTGGTTAAATACGGAGTTGTAAACTGTAGGAGAGTTTAAATGACTTGGATTTTTCGTCCATTTATGACCGATTGCCGCATCTACGCCGTCAGCTCCGCCCAAAGCCAAATTGTGACAGGTATTACAGCTTATGAGCCCACTTTTTGAGAGTCTCGGGTCAAAATAGAGTTTTTTACCAAGTTCTATTTTTTGATAATTGACAGGGTCATTTTTGTCATTGATGTACGACATCAACTCATCAGTATCCTCTGGGATAGGTTCCAAGCCGTAACCTTTTGCTTTTTCAAGCAAAGAGTCGGCACAGGCAAAACTGCTGCTAATAACAGCAACCAACAAAGCATTTCGAATAAAACGCATTTTTCTACTCCTTAATAAAAGAAATTAGCAAATAATAATTTTTATTCGCTTATAAGCAGTTTAAAACAATTAATATTAATTTAAGACTAAAACATTCCTATTTTTTTCAAAAAGCCAAAGTATAGTCTCAACTGCTATTTAGTCCTTTTTTTGTACAATTC
>JAITEH010000060.1 GCA_031282125.1 Campylobacteraceae bacterium | reverse complement strand
AAAATGAAAGAGTTCAATATAAACCCCTCCCTTGCCGTTGAAAATTATACCGTTATCAACAAACCCACGACATTTTTTGAAAGACACAGAGAGTTTATAGATTTTGTTTTTATCATTTCACCGCTTTTGGTTTTTCTCATTTTGGGGCTTTTTCACAATATATACATGAGAGTTAAAAATGAGAAAAAACTGCGCCTTGCGGAACTTGAAAAAAATAAACATCAGCAGTTTGTCATTCAGCAGTCCAAATTGGCTGAAATAGGCGAAGTATTCTCATCTATCGCTCATCAATGGAAAAATCCTCTGGTAGAGATAGCAACTATCGCTCAAGAACAGGCTTTTAAAGAGCGCGATGAAAACAGTCAGTTTGTGAAAGATATCATGGTGCAGATACGCTACATGACCGATACCATAAGCGATTTTCAAAAATTTATAGCCCCCTCCACCGTCAAAACTTCATTTAATGTCGAACAGGCTATAAAATCCATGATGAAGATTATAGACCACACTATCAAATATAACTATATAGATATCCTCATCAACAAAAAAGACGCCTCAAGGCTGAACGTTTACGGCTACAAAAATGAGTTCATGCAGATACTTTTAAACATCGTCAATAACGCAAAAGACCAGATAGCCGAGCTTAGAAGCAAAGGAACTATCAAAAGAGGTCAGATAGAGTTTCTCATATATAACAAAAAAGATTTGATCATTATAGAGATATGCGACAATGCAGGCGGCATCAAAAGCGAGGGATTTCCTCATATATTTGACGCTTACTATACGACGAAGAAAAACGGACACGGCATAGGTCTTTACATGTCAAAACTTATAATCGAAAATAAAATGGGTGGGAAAATAGAAGCTTTTAATAAAAATAACGGCGCTTGTTTTAAAATATCCTTGGAGGCGGTAAAATGAAGATTTTGGTTTTGGAAGATAACGAGAGATTAGCAAATTTGATAAAAATCACTTTGGAACAGGAAGGTTTTAAAGCAGACGTTTTTTATGACGGCGAGAAGGCTTTGGATGCGATAAACAACGGTTATCACTGCTATGTTTTGGATATAAACGTTCCGTCACTGGACGGCATAAGCATACTCGATACGATAAGACTCTATCACAAAAACGTACCTGTTATAATCATCAGCTCAAATCACGAGTTGGAAAATATTCAAAAAGCTTATGAGATAGGAGCTGACGATTATCTGAAAAAACCGTTTTTCAACTACGAGCTTGTTCAAAAAATCAAAAAATTTTGCCGACCGCAGACGCTTGCCGTTATCAAACTCGCAGGCGGATATCTATTTAACTACGAAACCAGCAGACTTCACGACGAAAACGGCAAAGAGGTACAGCTTGCAAAAAAGGAGATACTTTTTTTCGAACTTTTCATCAAAAACCGCCAGCGCATCGTTACATTTGAAGAGATGGAAGAGTATATATGGGAGGGTGAAGATACCTCCATACTAAACATTAGGGCGCTCATCAAACGTCTGCGCAAAAAACTTCCAGAAAACGCGATAAAGATAATAAAAGGCGTGGGTTATACTCTGTATTAAGGCTGTTTTGTTACATACTCGTACAGACTTTGCATCTCTTCGTCTGTTAATGAGTATTTTGGCATGATGGTTTTGGGATTATTTAGAGCTTTTAAAAAAACATCTTTTGTTACGTTGTTGATGGGCGGCGCGGCAAGCCTTTTTGTTTCGCCTTTTTGTTTATAAAAAGCTATAACTTTTCCTTTAGCGTCGCTGCCGTGGCATTTATCGCAGCCAATACCGCGCGGGTTTAGATAAAGGAGTTTGGCGTATTCCATTCTTGTTATAAAATCATCCGCCAAAAGAGACGAAATCAGCAGTAAAGGTACAAATATCAGACGCATTTTGTTCTTTTTTTGCAAAAATTAAATAGTTAAATGATATCATACCAAAACATTTTTTAAAAGGCCATTTTATGACGCTGCTTGACGGAAAAACACTCTCAAACTCCATTCAAGATGAAATAAAACAAAAAACCGATAAGCTTAGAGAAAAAAACATAACGGCAGGACTTGCCGTAATCTTAGTAGGCGACGACCCCGCGAGTCAATCATACGTAAAGATGAAAGAGAAGGCGTGCGACAAAGCGGGTATATACTCTATCCTGCACAAAATGCCCTCTTCTATCTCGGAGGAAAAGATACTCGAAATCATAGCCATGATGAATAAAAACTCCAATATCGACGGTATTTTGGTTCAACTGCCGCTTCCGCGCCATGTAAACCAAACCAAAATCATCGAAGCTATCGACCCAGCAAAAGACGTGGACGGTTTTCATCCCTTTAATGTCGGACGTCTTGTCGCGGGACTTGAGGGTTTTGTGCCGTGTACTCCTCTTGGCGTGATGCGGCTTTTGAACCGCTACAATATCGATGTCAAAGGCTTAAATGCGTGCGTTGTTGGGGCAAGCAATATAGTCGGAAAACCCATGATGAATCTTTTGCTGAATGCGTTTGCTACGGTTGATATTTGCCATATTTATACCAAAGATTTGGCCTCTCATACGAAAAAGGCCGACCTTTTGATAGTAGGAGTCGGCAAGGCTGGACTCATCACGGAAGATATGGTAAAAGATGGCGCTATCGTAATCGATATCGGTATAAATCATCTGCAAAACGGAAAACTTGTAGGAGACGTTGATTTTGAAAATGTCGCGCCAAAATGCTCTTTTATCACTCCAGTACCTGGCGGCGTTGGTCCCATGACTATCGCGATGCTGCTTGAAAACACCATCAAAGCGGCAGAAAACAGAACATATCAGGACAACGTATGAAAGAGATACTAAGAAAACTCTACAGCTTCTCAAGCAGCTGGACAGGAACTATCATCATAGTCTTGTTTGTGATATTTTTCATCGCTCAAGCCTTTATCATTCCAAGCGCATCTATGCAAAATTCGCTTCTAATCGGCGACTTTTTGTTTGCCAAGAAATTCTCTTACGGCGTAGCCATACCAAGAATCCCTTTCAGCAACACGCCAGTTTTTCCAGATATTTTCGATAACGGACACATCATAGAGGGCAAAAGACCGCAGCGCGGCGATATCGTTATATTTTTAAATCCTCTCAACAATAACGAAAATTACGTCAAAAGATGTTTTGCAGTCGGAGGAGACGAAGTAATATACAAAGGCGATACTTTTTATCTTCATCCAAACGAGGGCGACGAGTATATCCAAAAAAACTACCCATCAAATGAGATAATAGAGATTTTCGGCAAACTTTGGGTCAAAAATCCATACGTTAAACAATACCCCGGTATCCGCTACGAGCCAAATGCCAGAACAATGATGAATATGATAGCGTGGGAAAATAACCCATGGCATTCGGGGCGCAAAATCGCGATGAGTAAGATATCGGCTGACGAATTGGAGCCGTTTGAGTATGCGCTTCAAAGAGTAAGCATACCGTATCAAAACCCATACGGCAAAAATGAAATCAAAACCGCTATAGTAGATATCCCTGATTTTAATGCGTTTTATATAGAGATTCCGCAAGATGAGTTTTTCATGATAGGCGACAACCGCGACAATTCGCAAGACAGCAGGTTTTTCGGCAGCATACCTTATAGGCTTATCGTCGGCAAACCGTGGTTTATCTACTTTTCATGGGATTCAAATAAAATTCCAAGATGGGACAGAATGGGCAAATTTGTATCTACTCTCGAAAAAGAAGAGCATCCAAACATACGATATTAGAAGCTCCCCCTCATGAAGAGGGGAATATCTATCTTTTTTTCCAGTTACGGGTAACCGACATCTTCAAATATCTTCCACGGATGTTCGTCGTCATCTCCAAACTCCCAGCCCAACTCTTTATAAGTTGACTCTTTTTTAAACTCCGCAGAGGGGAATATCTATCTTTTTTCCCAGTAGAGATACGGGTAACCGACATCTTCAAATATCTTCCACGGATGTTCGTCGTCGTCTCCAAACTCCCAGCCCAACTCTTTATAAGTTGACTCTTTTTTAAACTCCTCATTTGTTTTGTCGATACCGTTCATGCCGTTATCGCCGCTTACGGTTTTACCATTTACCAGCATATTTTTCAACGCGAAATTGTTTGAAAACATGGCGGTATTAGAATCCGAATACGCTATACGATTTGTTTTTGTTTGACCTTTGATGGACGGGTTGATAGCGGCGCTGTTTGATACGAGGGCACTGTTGTTTATGATTCCAACAATACCGCCGATATCGCCGCCGTCTCCTTCAAGCCTCATCGTAGAGTAACTCTTCTCTATTTTGCCGCTATCCTGCGACCATCCCACGATACCGCCGATATGACTGCTCGTGCCGCTGATATATCCGTTGGAATAACTGCTTATTATGCTGACATCATCATTTGCAGACCCCACGATACCCGCAATACCTTTTTTGCCTTTGATATCTCCCTTGAAGTAACTTCCCTCTACTTTGCCCCCATTCATCTTTCCCGCTATGCCGCCGATATCGCTGTCGCTTCCTTCGATATCGCCCTCGGCATAACTATTTTTTATCAAACTATCGCCGACAACCTGCCCCGCTATGCCGCCGACAAAGCTTTTGCCATTTAGCTTTTTGCCGTTAGCTATCTTAACTCCGACATTCATGATTTTGGTACCGTTTACATAACCAAACAGTCCTGTATTGCTCGTATTTGGCCTATCTATCCACAGTCCGCTTATCACATGATGGTTAGCGTTAAAAATACCGCTAAAAGGCGCCGTCTCGCTGCCTATAGGCTCCCAGCCAAAAGAGGCGTTAAAACCCTCTTTGCCGCTGTCAAGAACTATATCTTCCAAAACAATATATTTGCCCTGAAGTTTATCCCTCACGCTGTTTAGTCCCGCTTGGTCTGTTATCTCCTTAACATTTTGGTCTGCATAGAAATTGACATTGCTCATTAGATTGTAACTTGTCGTATGCTGCTCTTCGCCCGCCATGTACCATACGCCCAAAAGAATATCAGAAGGGTTAACCTGCCCCTCTTTGACAGACTGCGCCTCTATCAATCTTAAATTCTCATCGTAAAATGAGACGGTATAACAAGCCGTGTCAGTCAAATTGCATTTTTTGGCATAACTGCTGTCTTTTAAAAAATCATCTCTACCCCCACACCCAATAAGAAAAAAACCTATTAATATAGAAAGAGAAAATCCTAACTTAGTTAAAGAACAAAACATTAATTATCCTTTATATGTTTTATTTTAGTTCTCATCGGAACTAATGCCCTGTATAGTAATATAAGGCGAATAAAACTAAAAGATATAATATTATCTAATAGAATAAATAAGTATTTTTTAAGATTATAATAGTTTATAGTATATTGACGATGGGTATATAGAGTCTGAATTTACTATATTTTAGGTAAAAAATTTGGATATTTATTTGTTAAATTATCTTAATTGTTATTGAAATATCGCATGATAATTACCTCTTAAATATCCAAAAATTTATTTTTAAGCTTGATTTTCCTTTAGCTCTTTGCTAAGTTTATAAGCCAAAAAGATTAAAAATATAACTCCCAAAACCAAAGCTGCCCAAATTACCCATTTTGGCACGCCGCCTTTGGTTTCTGCTGCTGCTTCAAGCGCTTTGTTGTTCAGCTTCACGGCATCTCCCACGTAAGCCGTTGGTATATACTCTGTTTTCGTACCTTTCAAAAAAGCCGATTCGCCCAAATCAAGCGCTTTAGCCCCAAACGAACCGTAAGCCAAAATAAACGGAGCATTATTCGCGCTGTTAAAGATAATATCCGTCTTTTTTCTATGCACTGCAAAATACGGCATAGCGTCAAAATCGCCGTTTGTCTTTAGTAGAAACTCTTTGGCGACCACCGTCTGAGGAAGTTTTATATAAGCCTCTTCATTTATGACGCGTCCATCAAGCTTTATCCATCTATCGCCGCTTTTGTAGAAAATGCTCACAGGCAGTATCAAATTACTCTGTCCCAAATCGATAGATATGGCTTCCACGGGTTGAGCTGAAGGGAATTCGTACGCAATGCTTTTATCTGCATTCTTTTGCGGTTTTGAATGCAGTTTGACAAGCGGCTCATCGACAAACTGCTCTTTTTTGTAAGCTTTAACGGATGTTATATTTGGTATTTGCGTCTCTGAGGTTATCACAAGCTGCCAGCCTCTAATCTCATCGCCGTAGTAAGTATAATAATCAAGCGCTATCTCGTCGGATTTGAGGCTGCTCTTGTCGGATACGTCTTTCAAGTCGGCCAGCAAAGCGTCTCTTGCCGCGCTTGTATCGCTGTAGCCGTCTGTAAACTCAAGATCAACGTCCGCTCTTGCTTCCCAATTATAATCCGCGCTCTCCCATCCAAGTTTGAATTTGGAAAGCGACGGACGCTCGTCTGTTTTATCGGATAACTCTATAAAATATGTATAAGTATATGTATTTGTTCTGTTGCCGAATTTACTGCCTATAAAATACAAAGTTACAGGTATTTCATGAGTTATATCCTCTCTTTTTTCCGTATCGACAAATGAAAAAGCGACGACTTGGTCGTTTTTGTTGAAAATCGCCACATCCTCAAGCGATGGCGACAAAGAGTGCAGATAAACCTCATCAGGGATGACTACCCTGCTAAGAGCAGACCCCTCCTCTACCTCAAGCTCAAATCCATAAGCGTAATCATACGAACTTTGCGCGGCAAGAAAAGAGCCTAACAAAATCGCAGACAAAAGTATCTTATACATAATTTAATCCTTTTTTATATTTGTATTTTCTCTTGGAGGTATAGGAGCTAAAAATCCTATAACAAGCATCAGCAAAGCAACGCCTATAAAGACGGAGGCTCTAAACAATCCTTCCAATTTCACGCTGTCATGCAAGACAAGTTTTGCCACAACGATAACAAGCAAAGCCATACCTACAAACCAGATTTTTCTCTTTTTGCTTCTGTTGGCAAAAATTATCAAAGCAAGAGCCAAAAGCGTCCAGACGATAGAGAGCACGCTTTGCACCACTTCGCTGTTCCATAGATAATAAAACGACCACGCTATATCCAAAAATCGGCTCAAAGTCCTCAAAATGATACCGTTTATCTCCAAAAAGCAGACGAGCGCGAAAGCCAGATATGCAAAAAATATGATATTTCTCTGTCTATTTTGAAGCGTTTTGTCAAGATAAAATTTCAACACCAAAAGCGTAAATATAACACCCTCTTCCAAAGGATTAAGGATAGGTATATACCCTTCCCCATGACCTATATATAGAGCCGACAAGAGTTTGACGGTAAGAAATAAAATCACAGGAGCCAAGCCTATGAGCCAATACCCAGACAAAAACCTGCCAAACGGAAACAGAGCCTTTTTTTGGAAGATATAAACGACCAGAATGACGGCGGCAAAAACAACGCTAAACAGCGACCAATTCAAGTCTTTATCGTACCATGATAGAAAATGATCGCTAAAGAGTTCGAGTTTGTCGTATATCCAAAGTAAAAGCGTCCAAAACAAAGATACGTGCAAAACAGGCTCTATATTTTTGTGAAGTTCTTTGAAAAACGAACCTTTATAGAGATAAAGATACGCGCTGACAAAAGCCAGTATATAACTTATATCCAACAACAAAGACTCTCCCCGCTGATAAAGTATCACAAGGAAAAGCGCAGGCCAAAGCGAAATGACGGCGCACTCCAAAGCTTCCCATTTCGCCGCTTTTCTTACAAAATACCAAAACCAGCTCGAAACTACAAAGCCAAGTATGATATATACATATCTATAACTCTCATCATAACCGCCTAAGTAAACGCTCGTTATATTTGAGCCTTTCACTATCCAGCATATCCATGACAAAGTCGATAATGCCAGCAAAATATAACTTTCGATTTTAAAATCTGCGGCTTTGAAACGATAAAAAAGGCACGCGTTGAAAAGCAAAATAGCACTCATGAAGCCGTAGAGTATAACAAATGTATTTATATCGCTTGAACTTGTATGATATACGGCGAAAACTGCTCCGAATATAGTTATAAGAAGTCCGAAAAGCCCAAGCTTGTGCTGATTGTTTCTCAAAGCCGCCCATGCGATGGCGCTTCCCTCAAAAAGCCATATCAAAGACGTGAGATTGTCGTCAAACGCCAAAGGAACGGCAAGAGTTGCAAATCCTATACCGATTCCAAGCATATAAAGAGCAGTTCTTTTGCCCTCGGTTTTAAATCTTTTAAATACGACAAACGAACCCGCCATGTAAAAAAGTCCGAAAGCCAAAGCGGCAAATGCTCCTGCAAACTCCAAATGAGAGAGTATCTGATACTCCAAAGCGTAACTCAAAATCGGCACGCCGAACAAAAGCACAACGTCTATGATGTTGTGATATACGCTCTCTCTTTCGCGTCTTACAAAGAGTAAAACCGCAAGTATGCCAAATATCAGCAGATTTGCCGCGATGAAAGCTTGAGTCTCGGGATAAAACCATATCTGGTAAGATTTGAAATACCATAAGCTTGTCGCGATAACGGTAAATGCAAATCCTATCAGATTTAAAGTTCGCCATGAACGCCAGCGGCTGATAACCACAAGGGCTAAAGAGACTACCGTATAGTGGCTGAAGAGTATTATGTGTTCACCCTTGCCGCTTGAGAGCAAAATCGGCGACAAATATGCACCGACAAACGCCAGCACAGCCAACCCGAAAGCATTTTGTAAAATCGCAAAATATACACTCAATATACATATAACCGCGAGCAGTATAAATGCGGCGGAAACTGGAATGAGCGCGTAAAGCTTAAAGGCGGCAAAAATCGTCAGATACAAAACGCCTATGCCGCCGCCTTGAAGGATGCGCGAGTAAAGCTCTTTTCTTGTTCTAAGTCTCCAGCCTATACCAAAGAGTACAAATCCAAGCACTAAGCTTCCCAAAACTCTAATTTCAGGCGACAACAGACCTTTATCGATGCTGTATTTAAGCAAAAACGAGATACCGAAAAAGAGAATCACAACGGCGATTTTGGCGATTAAATTCTCTCCAAGCCAAGCTGTAAATCTTCTTCCAAGTTCGTTAAACTGCGTATCGCCGCTGTTACCTTTGGGAGGCTGCGGAGACAGCGGCTGTCTATGTATTTTTTGAAGTTTTGGTCTTGCGCCGCCAACGGCGTTAAGAGATGTTTTTTCGGGTAATTTTTCGGGGACGTTTTGGACTGGTGGGGCTTCATGAACCTTGGGCGTTTCGGGCGCTTTTATCGGTTCTGGTTTTGCTTCTTGTATCTTGGGGGCTGCGTTTAAAATATCTTTTAATCTATCTTCTAAGTATTTAACTCTTTGTTTTAGATTGCTCACCGAAGCAAGGGCTATTATAGGCAGTGCAAATAAAGCGGCAATCAATAAAACTGACAAACCAACAATGATTTCAATCAATGCGTCATAATTATACATAAAAATTTGTCCCCTTTGATATATTTTGTAAATACTAACTAATAAAAGCTGAAAAACATATAGTTTAAAGATGAAAAAATAACTCCCTCTTAATTATCGCTATGATATAATCAGCAATTTCAAAAGGAATTTCCGTGAAGTTTTATATCGCAAACGACCATGCAGGGTTTAGTATAAAATCAGACGTCATAAAAATATTAAAAGACAGAAACTGCGAAGTTATCGACCTTGGAGCGTTAAGCTGCGAAAGAGTTGATTATCCTGATTTTGCTCATGCGCTCTGCGAAGCGGTATTAAAAGACGGCGGAAGTTTTGGGATACTTATATGCGGTTCGGGTATCGGCATGAGTATAGCCGCGAACAGACACGAAGGCATACGAGCCGCGCTCTGTCACGACGCTTACACGGCAAAAATGGCGCGCGCTCACAATAACGCAAATGTTTTATGCTTTGGAGAGAGGATCTTGGGTCTTGGCGTTATAAGTTCGATGATTGACGCATGGATAAACGAGCCTTTTGAGGGCGGCAGACACGCCCAACGTGTGGCTAAAATAGAAATCGGGAGGGGGTAAAGATTGGCAGCTATTTTAAACAATAAAGAAAAAGAGTATCTTTTCGGCAAGATAAGAGATGTGTATGATTTCCCAAAGCCCGGAATCATATTTAAAGATATAACAACGTTATTAAACGACAAAGATGCTTTTAATTTTTTGATAAACCACTTGGTTCAAAGATACGAAACTTTTGATTTTGAATTTATAACAGGTATCGAGAGCAGAGGTTTTATATTCGGCGCAGCGCTTGCCGCAAAATTAAACAGAGCTTTTGTACCGATAAGAAAACCCAAAAAACTGCCCTACACTACGATAAGCGAGAAATATTCGCTCGAATACGGCATAGATGAGATAGAGATGCATATAGACGCATTTTCGACCGCAAAACAAAATCCGCCCAAAGTCTTGCTTGTTGACGATTTGATAGCCACAGGCGGCACAGCGACGGCTGCTGTGAGACTTTTGCGAAAAATAGACGTAGAGTGTATCGAAGCCTGTTTTTTGATAAATTTAAAATCCTTAAAAGGCGATTTAGAGATAGCAAAAACAACTCCAGTGTATTCTGTTTTGGAGGTTTTTTGATGTATATCCCAAAACCTTCGAAATTCGACCCCGACGATTTGGGACATTTTGGCATATATGGCGGACGGTTTGTGCCCGAAACTCTTATGCCGATTTTGCATGAGCTGGATGAAGAATACAAAAAAGTACGTTTTGACAAAGAGTTTTGGAGCGAAGTTGATAAATATTTAAAAGATTATGTAGGACGCCCCTCGCCTCTTTTTTTCGCGCAAAATCTCTCAAATGAGCTTGGAGCAAAGATATATCTGAAAAGAGAAGACCTGAATCACACAGGCTCGCACAAAGTAAATAACACTATAGCCCAAGGACTTCTTGCCAAAAAAATGGGCAAAAAAAAGATTATCGCTGAAAC
>JAITEH010000024.1 GCA_031282125.1 Campylobacteraceae bacterium | reverse complement strand
TCGATGCCTGCTCTTCCTATCATGGCGGCATTATCGGAGCAAAATTCAAGCGGCGGCAGATATAATTTCGTGCCGAATCTATCGCACAAAGCTCTCATTTTTTCGCGCAGCGTTTGATTTGCGCCAGCACCGCCGACTATGGCAAACTCTTTGAATGTGTTTTGTTTGAAAATCTTTTCACACTGCTTCAAGACATGGCTCACGGCAGCGTATTGGAATGAAGCGGCGATATCATACATGTCTTGCTGTGAAATACTCTCGCCAAGCTTTTGAACAGCGACTCTTACTTGATTTTTGAGCCCAGAGTAGCTAAAGGCGATGTTTTTTGATCTTTGCATCGGTATAGTAAAATCAAACCGCCTCTCCCCTTGTTTGGCATACTCTTCTATCACGGCGCCGCCCGGATACCCAAGACGCAGCATTTTTGCAGTTTTGTCAAAACTCTCGCCGAAGCTGTCGTCTAATGTAGAGGCTAAAATCTTTATATCGTTATAACTTTTCACATCCAAAACCTGTGTATGCCCACCAGAGACCAATAAAACGCCAAGCGGCAATCTATCTTCATGTCCGATAAAAAGCGAATAAATATGCCCCCTCAGGTGATTTATCGGCAAAATCGGCACATTAAGAGCAACGCCAAGAGCTTTAGCCATCATCACGCCCTCCAAAAGGCTCATGGAAAGACCCGGCTCATTTGTAACGGCGACGGCTTTTATCTCTTTTAGATACGTCGATATCTCTTCAAGTATCTTGGGAAGAGCAGTTGCATGAAGCCTTGCCGCAAGTTCGGGCACAACGCCGCCGTACGAGGAGTGCAGAAGTTCCTGCGAAATTTTCTTGTGAAAAAGAAGTTCGCGCGTGTCAATCTTGGTCAAAGCCAAAGAGCTGTCGTCGCAGCTGCTCTCTATACTTAAAATCACTTTTTTGCAGCCTTCAATGTATAAAAAATAGTATGCAGGATTTTTATCACGACGATAAGAATCATCGCGCTGATTAATCCCGCTATGATGATAGCGTAGTATTCGTCGTCTTTTATCGCGTTTGTATTGTATGCGAGCGTGGCTACGGCGATTAAAAAGGTCAAAGGTATGGAGTTGCCCAAAGAGAAAAGAACGGTATTTTTCAACCCCAAATATTTAGGATACGCCGCCAAGGAACTCACAAGTCTTATGAGGATTATCGTGCCCGATACTAAAAAAGAGAGTTTCAAAACTTCAGGATTTGTAAACGCCTCGACAGGCAGAGTCGAGCCTACGTATATGAAAAAAATCGGTATAAAAAAGCCAAATCCAAACGACGAGAGTTTTTCGCGCAAATCTGTTTTGTGTTTGAAAAATGAGGTCAAAAACAATCCCGCCAAAAACGCTCCCAACACCTCGTCTATGCCTATGATTATCATCAACGTTACCATCGTGAAAACAAGTGCCATAGAGAGTCGTATGTCTATGTCTTTATTGTCATGATAAGGCATAATCGCCGTTTTGACTTCGGGAAACCACCAGAAAAATACCTTTGCTCCCTTGAAAAACAGCGCAAAACTTAAGAAAAAAAGCATAAGCACTGCAATTGTAATGAAAAAGTGTATATTAAGCCCGTTTTTCAAGACGCTGCTCAAAACTATCATGACGATAATGCTAAGCAATTCCCCGACGATGCCGACATTTAAAGCCAGCGAAAGCCACGCTTCATTTCTGCCGTACTCTTTGATTAAAGTCATCAAAATACCAAGTGAAAAGATAGAAAATACCGCTACATAGACAATATTTAGATTAAAATACAGAGTAACGATGGCAGAGAGCGCATAAATCGCACCGAAAAATAGAATAACTCTTTTGAGAAGCGAAGATTTGCCAAAACGCAGCTCTTTTAGATTGACTTCCATACCGACCAAAAACATCAAATACAAAAAGCCAAGATGGGCGAAAGTTTCGAATTCTGCGAATGCTTTCAAAATCCCCGCGTACGCACCCAACACCCCCAAAAGTATCTCTACTACGACAATCGGGATTTTTGTAACGCTTGAGATGAACGGTGCGGCTACTAATAAAAGCGCCAAAAATATAACAACCGCACTCGTTTCCAAAGATATCGCCTACTTCAATTTTCCACTGTGCAGATATGGCACGGAGCGTATCAATCCCGAACCAAATATCGTATTTGCCGCTTGGTGCACGATATCTGTCTTCGTTTGTTGCTGTTTTTCGTCAAGAGTAACGTCTTGATAGTACTTTTGCATGACGGAGATAATTTTCTCATTATCTTTTAGTTTTTTTGTCTCTTCCAAGATAAGAGCTGATTTGATGAAAGCCGTCTCATCATGCACAGGCGAGAAAATTATTCTTACGTTTGTGGTTTTCAAATGCTCGTTTAGATTTGCCAATTCGTTGCGGCAATACGGACAATCAGGGTCTGTAACTATCGTCAAAAGCTCGTCTGTTTTATTTTTGGATTTTAAAAGTATGCCAGCTTCTTTTGGCACTTTGTCAAAAATATCATCGACCAGCTTGTTTTTTGCCGAGCTGTTTATTTTATTGATATCGCTGATTCTTTGTGTCAAAAGATCTTTGTCACTCTCATGTGCAAACAAAAAAGGCTCCGATATAGCCAAAAGCGATTTGCCGTCTTCGGAAACGTAAAAAGGTATCGCGCCGCTGTCTATTTTAATCACGGTAAGGTGTAAACCGTTTATGCTTTTAAGCTTATCCGAACTTATAATCTCCACGTCCTGTCCGAAATTTGCTTTGATACTTTTTTTGAGATTATCCTCAAAATCACCTGCAAAAAGCAGTCCGCCCAAGCAGACTAAAATTAACAATTTTTTCATAAATCCAACTCCTGTAAAATTAAGAAAAATATTCTACCGAAAATATACTTGAATTATTATTTCAGTCCGCGCAGTTTTTTGTACACACCCTCTTCTAAAGAGGCACATTGCATGAAAAGATTAGAGAGGTATTTGGGGTTTAACTCATCTTGATTTTTGATGATTTTCGCACCCTTTAGAGCAAAAAGCCTAAGCTTGTCGCCCGCTTCGCTCATGATATCGGAAGATTCGGACAATATGGAAGAGTTTAAAATCTTCGAACTCTCCTGCAAAAACGAAGCGTACATAAATCTAAAACCGCCTCCGCCCGTGCCTATCTCCTCTTGCATTCTGATTAATTGCGTGATGAACATTTTTGCAAAATGTCTGTCTTTTTCCGTTGCGGTTTTGAGCGAAGCTATCTTCTTCGCAAGCGTTCTCATGCCCCAAATACCGATGATTGGAAGCGGCGTTTGCAGCATCATGCGTACGGTTTTTGATACAGATTGTTTTATGGCTTTTTCAAAATTTACATTTTGGGGCGCAGATACGAGTTTGTAAAAAGCGCCGTTTGGTGCAAGCGCACCTTTGGCAAATCTTGCTCTTGTCAAATCCTCTTCGCTTACCGTGTTTACATGATCAAAAACAGGGTCGCTTACAAAATAGACACCATTCTCTTTTTTAAAGATCACAAGATTGTGAGCGTTAAAATGAAAACGCATATCTTTAGGAAAGTAGGGCAGGTAAAATATCGATGTTTGCACGCCCGCTATGCCGCCTTTTTCAAGCTCTTCATCTAAAGCTTTTACGGCTCCTTTTCTGTCGTTTTTGAAAGTTTTAATTTCAAATTTTGCGCCTAAGTTTTTTGCCGCGCCTTTTAATATATATCTTGGCGGCATTCTGTAAGTGATTAGCGGCTGATCATTTATCTTGATAAACGGAAAATATCCAAAAATAAGCGCGCTTGAAATACCAAAACACATAGCTTCGCTTATATCAAAGCCGCCGTATCGCAATATAGCCGAAACTGCGCCGCTTTCACAGTGAGCTGCATGCGAATGCCTAAATTCAACCATTATCATCCTTTTTTGTTAAATCCTCAAGAGTTATATCCAGCACTTCCGCATAACGCATTAAAATTTTATTGCTTAATTTTTTGAAAACCGACGGTTTAAAATGCCTTTTAACGCGCCATTGACACATGCCAACCGTACATGCAAGAGTCGGGATATCCATTCTTGTTTTATACATATAGTAAGGAATCGGCGAAAGTCTCCCCTCAAGGTACTCTTTAAACGCTGCGCTTTCTTGCTCTTGCAGCTCTTCAAGCGCGGCTAATGTACTCGTCTCTTCAACTTCCCATCCGGTGTAAGCGACTATTTTATATTCGCCGTTTTCATCTTGTGCATAAGCAGCTTTTTTTAAACCCTCAAGCGTTCTATTATTCTCTTGCGGTATATCTTTAACTTTCATGAAACTTTACCAAATACTAAAGAGGTGTTGTTGCCCCCAAATGCAAAAGAGTTGCTGAGAGCAAAATCAACATTTTGTTTTATCGGCTTCGCGGCAAATTTGCATTTTTCATTTACGCTTTGCGCTACTATGCCGTTTGGAGGTATGATGCCCTCCAGTATCACTTTACATACGATAATGGCTTCAAGCGCTCCTGCCGCTCCTAAAGTGTGTCCTATGATATTTTTTGACGAACTCACATAAGGAGTTTTGCCAAAAAGCGAAACTATAGCTTCTGCTTCGGTAGTATCGTTCGCTTCCGTACCTGTGCCGTGAGCGTTTATATAATCCACCTGCGAATGTTTCAACCCTGAATTTTTCAAAGCATTATTCATCGCTTCAAACGCGCCTTCGCCGTTAGGTTTTGGATGCGTCATGTGATAAGCGTCCGAGCTGTATCCGACTCCCAAAATCTCAACTGCATTTTCAGTTTTTGCGCTGCTTAAGACAAGTAAGCCCAACCCTTCGGCTACATTCATGCCGCCGCTTGTTTGACAAAATGGTCTGCAAATGTCATTGGATAAAACTCCAAGCGCGTTAAATCCGCACACAGTAGTAAGCGAAATAGCGTCCGCGCCTATCACTAAAGCTTTTTCATACACACCTTTTTTTATACATTCGTATGCAAAACCAAGCGCATTTGCACTTGAAGTACAGGCTGTCGAAAAGGCGAAGCTCTCTTTGAAAGTAAAATGAAGATTTAGAGCGTTTTTCACAGCTTCTATCGTATGAAAATCTGGATCAATATCGCTGAAAGCCGCGCCGTTTTGCAATCTTTTTTCGGTATTTTGCATACCTCCTACGGAAGAACCTATAAAAAGAGCGGTTTTTGCCGTATCTATGCCTTCCGTTATCTTTTTTACAGATGCCAAAAGCAGCTCTCTAAAAGGAACGGCAGAGTCTATCTTGCCTATGATAGCTTTTGCATCAGGCAGAAAATCTGCATGAGCCTTGATACCGCTTCTTTGCTCTAATATATTTTGCCACAACTCATGTTCATTTAACCCTGCGCACGAGACGGCGTCAAAACAGTTTACAAAAACCCTATTTTTGAGCATTAATGAAATTTAAAAGCGAGGATATTGAACTGAAAATCTCTTGATAATTTTCACTTTTGCCTATTTTGACGCCATATTCGCGCTCCAATGTCAGCACGAGCTCGATAGAATCAACAGAATCCAAACCCAACCCGTCAGAGCCAAAAAGCGGCACATCGTCTTTAATATCGTCCGTGCTGATATCTTCCAGCTTTAGACTTTTTATAATGAGAGATTTTAATTCTTCACTTGTTACCATTTTAATCCTTTGTTTTTTTACATATAATCAACGAATGCCCAAAGCCCAAACCATCATGCACCGTCTCAATCTCCAATGACGATTTTTCTATGAGTTTTTTCAAGTCGCTCCATTTGAACATTTTGCTTTTGCCGTTTGCAATTGCCGTAAAATACGGCGATGTGTTTATGATACAAAAAGCTGAAGTTTCAAAGCGCTGTCTATCCCAAATCGGCTCCAAAATACAGACTCTAGAGTTATCTTCCAAGCTCTCATGAACTTTTTTCAATATCTTAAGTATATCATCTTCCGAAAAGCAATCCAAAAATTGACTCATCCATACAATATCATACCCTTTAGGTAAGCCTGAAGAGCTTAAAATATCAATAGCAAACGTTTTAATGCGTTCCTGTAAATCTGCCTCTTTGATGGATTTTTCCGCCAATTCAATCTGTTCGGGCAGATCCGCTATGCAGACGGTAGAATCTTCCAGCGTTTGCGCGCAAAGAAGCGAGAATTTACCCGTGTTGCCGCCGATATCAAGCACGCTTTTGTGAGTGAGCGTTTTTAAAATTTCCAAAGCCGCCTCAAATGCGCCGTCCGAGTAAAAATGGTCAAATGCAAACCATGCCTCTTTTGCTTTTAATGGCAGTTTGGAAAGAGCGGGATATATAGTCTGCCAATCGCCGAAATATTTTAATCCAGACGGTTTGCTCTGCTCTAACGCTTCATCCAAATGGTACATGCCAAGATAATTTATATAGTGATTAAAATCAAAATTTGAGATAGTCATGGCGTCGTTTTGCAAAAAATATCCGATTTTGCTCAAAAAATAACGCTCTTCTTTGAACTCCACGACGTCTGCGCTTAAAGCTGTCTCAAGCAGAAGCTTCACGGCATATTCGCCTTTTTTGCTTTTTTGGCAAATCTCCTCGAAATTTAATCCCGATCTATTGCTCTCATGCAGGAGTTTTAGTATCCCCCACTCTCTTAAAACCCTCACGCACTGAAATATAATCGGTGCAAAGGCAATCTTTTGGGCCTCATATTGAGCGCTTAGAGCATTTGTCTCTTTTGGTTTGAAATTGAAATTCAAGTAAAGCCTTTAATTATTTTTATGCAATAATTTAACTATAAAATGTTAAATTGTGAATTGTAAAATAAATTAGCTGAAATTATCTTGTTTTAAACGTTTTTTGTGGTAACATTACCGTTTTATTTTTATATTTGGACTTTTTATGGATAGATACCGCGCCGTAGTTGTGATACCTACTCTAAACAATGACACTATATTTGACGTTGTAAAAAATGTGCGAAAGTTAGGTTATGAAGTCATAGTTGTAGATGACGGCTGTAATGTACCTTTAGAAAAACTTTTAAAATGCGATGAAAAGACTCATATCGTAACGCATCCGCACAATCTTGGCAAAGGAGCGGCTATTATTAACGGCTGCAAGAAAGCAAAAGAGCTTGGATTTTCATATTTTATCAGCATGGATGCGGACGGACAGCACTTGCCTTCCGAAATTCACAAACTAACAGACGCAATAAATGAGGGAGATAATACCATAGTTATAGGCGCTAGAGATTTTAGCGTAAGTAATGTGCCGCAAGGCTCTAAAATAGGACGATTGATAAGCAATTTCTGGGCAAGGTTAGATACTTCCTGTAAAATAAC
>JAITEH010000023.1 GCA_031282125.1 Campylobacteraceae bacterium | reverse complement strand
GAGAGCCTGCGGACGATATTTTCTTTGCATGAGCAGAGGAAAAAAGATTCGCTTTTGGTTGTGAGC
Organism: Campylobacteraceae bacterium; assembly: GCA_031282125.1. Lineage (GTDB taxonomy): Bacteria > Campylobacterota > Campylobacteria > Campylobacterales > Campylobacteraceae > JAIRKW01. The sequence continues at coordinate 2,624 of JAITEH010000023.1, read as the reverse complement.
GGCTGCCTCAGCGAACGGTACAAAGAGCAACTCATGAAAGAGCTGCCCGAGGTCGATATATTTACAGGCGTGGGGGATTACGACCATATAGACGCCATAGTAGAAGAGCGCAAAAGCCGCTTTTCTAAGGAGACTTACCTCATCAATAACGAAGAGAGAGTCATCACGGGCTCAAACATTCATGCATATATCAAGCTCTCCGAAGGCTGTAATCAGCAGTGCAGTTTCTGTGCGATTCCAAGCTTCAAAGGCGCTCTTAAATCGCGCGAAATTGAGAGTATCGTAAAAGAGGTGGAAAACCTTGTGCGGCAGGGCATTTGGGACTTTAGTTTTATCTCTCAAGACAGCAGTTCGTATTTGAGAGACAAAAATATAAACGACGGGCTTATCCTGCTTATAAATGCGGTCGAAAAGATAGCGGGCGTGAGGAGTGCGAGGATTTTGTATCTATATCCCACGACGACTTCTGACGCGCTGATACGCCGCATTATCGCTTCTCATGTTTTTCATAACTACTTTGATATGCCGATTCAGCACATCGACGACAGTATGTTAAAAAGAATGAAAAGAGGCGCTGGCCCAAAACGCATCAAACAGCAGTTAAGCCTCATGAGAGAGGGCGCGGACTCGTTTGTGCGCACAAGCTTCATCGTAGGACATCCGCAGGAAAGCGATGAAGAGTTTGAAAATCTCTTGAATTTTGCCAAAGAATTTGAGTTCGACAGAGTAAATATCTTCGATTATTCGGACGAAGAGGGAACGGCGGCTTTTGACATGAATGGCAAAATAACAAAAAAAGTCCTAAACGCCAGAGTAAAAAAACTTGAAAAAGTCGTACATGAGAGTATGCTAAGCCGCTTAAAAGCGAAGATAGGCACGAAAGCCATTTTGGTGATAGAGGGAGAAAGCAGCGAACATGAGCTGTTGTTAGGAGCGCGAAGAATAGAGTGTATCGGCGAGATTGACGGCGAGATTTTGATAAACGAGAGTGAGGTTTCGGGCTTAAAAACAGGTGATGTGGTCGAAGCCTTGATAACGGATATCGCGGGAGACAAATTAGTTGCATCAGTTACAAAACTCATCTGACATTTGGGAGAGCCTAAAGCAGACAAAAAACCTTCTTACGTTTTCTGGAGGCGTCGATTCTACCGCGCTTTTTTACATGATGCTGCAAAAAAATATCCCGTTTGATATCGCTTTAGTTAACTACAACACAAGAAAAAGTTCAAATGACGAAGAGGCTTTCGCAAGGCGTTTGGCACAAAAACACGGTAAGCTTATTTTCGTAAAAAGCGTGAAACTAAACGGCGCAAATTTTGAAGCAAATGCCAGAGCCGTAAGATATGAATTTTTTGATGAAGTTATCGCGAGCGGCGGCTACGAGCGGCTTTTGAGCGCGCACCAGTTGGGAGATAAACTCGAGTGGTTTTTCATGAGATTCATCAGGGGTGCTGGAGCGGTTGAGCTTTGCGGCTTTTCGCAGATAGAACAAAGAGAGGGATTTGCCGTCGTGCGTCCTTTGATTTGGCACACAAAAGATGAGCTTTTGGCATTTTTGACGCAAAACGGATGTGAGTACTTTGTAGATGAGAGTAATTTTGATGAAAAATTCGAGAGAAACCGCTTCCGCAAAAACTTCAGCGAACCGCTTTTGAAAAACTACAAAGAGGGTATTTTGCGAAGTTTCAAAGCTTTGGAAGAAGACAAAAAAAGGCTTCTGCCGACGGAATACCAAAAGATAAAATCTCTTTATATTTTCAAAAGAGATGAAAACGAGATGAGACTCATCGCAAAAATCGCAAAATTTTTCAAAATCGTCTTAAGCAAAAACCAGCAAGACGAGATAGCTAGGCTAGATGAGTGCGTCGTGAGCGGCAAAGTAGCCGTCGGCAAAAACGGCGATTTTGTTTTCATCGCGCCGTATTTAAAAGATATCGTCATGGATAAAGCGTTCAAAGAGAGCTGCCGCAAAGCCAAAATCCCGCTTCATGTGAGAGCTTACATGTACAAAGAGGGCATAAACCCTGACAGTTTACATACATTAATAGAGCAAAGTCTATAATTTATTAAAAATTTTAAAGGCGGCAGATGAAAAAGATACTTTTGCTGATTTTTATATTTGCGCTGCATGCATGGGGGCAAGAGCCAAATGCGGATTACGGCAGCTATACAAAAAACAGCGGAATCTACATAGAGACGAAATTTAATTTTGCCAACAATAAAGATAAAATGATAGGTAAAACGCAAAGCGCTGAAGAGCTTATCGGCAAACGAAGAAGCATCAACGAGTTTGACTTGGGACTTTATACGCAAAGCGGCGCGGCAAAAGTCAATCTATACGGCTCTTTATGGTTTGGAAATGCAAATCAATACGGCGTTGGCTTTGGCATGGAGGGCAAATACAAACCGTTCGAGTCCGTTCCTGTGGCATTTGTCTTGGGATTTGACGAAAAATTTGGCATCGGCGACGATGTATTTGAAGAGAGAAATGTTACTGTCTGGGCATTAAATGGCGGCGCGCCTACGATGGTTTATCTTGATGACAATACAAGATTTGACTCAATCGCGCTTAAATTCGGAGTTGAATTTGACATATCAAAACATTTCGCGGTAAATATCGCTTA
>JAITEH010000015.1 GCA_031282125.1 Campylobacteraceae bacterium | reverse complement strand
GTTACTTTGCCTATATCTTTTGGGCTAAGTCCAAGTCCCGTGCATGCGCCTGCAGCTACAGTGCTGGAGCTTGTAACGAACGGATATGTTCCGTGGTCGATATCCAAAAGCGCGCCTTGAGCGCCTTCAAGCAGCACTCTTTTATTCTCTTCCAAATATTTCCAAAGAAGCGAAGTCGTGTTTGTGATGTATGGCAGTAATTCCCTTGCGTAACTCTCAAATTCGGCTGTCAGCTCCTCTTTTGATTGATGTTTTATCTCAAGAGCGTCAAAAATCACGCTGTTTATCCTGAAATACTCCATCAAACTATCGACAAGTTTGGGGATATTTCTAAGGTCTCCAAGACGAAAACCTACTCTCTCTATCTTAGACGCATAAGATGGTCCTATGCCTCTGCCTGTCGTTCCTATCGCATTTTTACCGCGAAGTTTTTCGCGCGCCAAATCAATCTGTGAATGAAAATCCAAAACCATATGAGCTTTATCGCTGACGAAGAGTCTCTTTTCTATATCTTTGAAGTGTTTCATCTCTTCTATCAATGCGTTTGGCGCTACAACGACGCCGTTTCCTATGATATTTACAGCCTTTGGATTAAGCACGCCTGATGGTATCAAATGCAGCGCATATTTTACGCCCTCAACGACTATGGTATGTCCTGCGTTGTGACCACCCTGATAACGGCAGACGACATCATAATCTTGAGCCATCATATCGACCATCTTACCTTTTCCCTCATCTCCCCATTGCGCACCTACTATTAAATCCGCTTTGCCCATCTTTATCTTTCCTCATTTATTTTTATAATCGTCTCAACAATCGCATCCGTATATAGACCAAATCCCACAGATTCAAGCCCCTCAAAATGATAAGCCCCCCCGCTTCCTAAAATCTCATTTTTATATATGAAACTGAAAAACAGAGCGTCATAATAACGCATTTTTGAGTAAAACAGAGGCGCTATGACCATGTTTTTATAGGATATTTTATCCACTAAAGACTTTAATTTCAAAAGTTCGTCTCTTATCGGCTTTGGCGATATGTCAATTGCCTTTTCAATCTCTTCTGGTTTTTGCATGGTCGCCAAGTTGATAAGCCAACTCTCATTTGTGTTCAATATATCCTCTATATGACTGTTTGCAAAAACTTCAAGCGGAATATTCAACATTTTGGATATTATCTTTGGAATTTTTACATTACTCACATATAAAAGCGGCGAAATATCAAAATGCTTGAAAATACCGCTCACCGCATTCACGCAGAGATTCAAATCCGAACCGCCTATGAACTCTGCGCCTATTTGATTGATTTCCGTACTCGGATAGTGAAAAACAGGCTGAATATAAAACCATTTTTTCTGTTTTGTAGCGCGTCCAAGCCGTCTTGTGATTATCCTCACGACATCAAGCGTACTGTCAGCCCTTAAAGAGATGATGTGGTTGGACGTATCGGAAAATCTTATAAGCATCTTCTCGTCCACGCTTTGGTGCTGGTGGTATGAAAAAAACGGCGTTATAATCTCTTCGAAATTCTCTTTGTATAAAATATCGCTGGCAACAGCCTCAATCTCTCTTTTAAGCCTTGCGCTTTTTGCAAAATATAATTTACTGCCCTGCGGAATTTCGTGTTCGTAAATCATTAAACGCCTTTAAAGACCTTCAAAACAAAGGTACTGTTTGCCGTTCCGTCATATTTTCTTATGCCAAGCTCATCAAGCGCCAACTCTACTGCATTGAGCGCCCATGCCGTCTCATAAGGAGCTATCAAACCCATGTTGTTTATACGGAAAAGTTTGTCTTTCAGCTCGTCTTGACCGCCTGCGATATTCACGCCATATTTTTTTTTGGCGATGCTTCTTATCTCTTTGGCGCTCTCATGATAAACCGTATTCATGGCAAATGAGGGCGATTTTGGATAAATCTTAAGGCCGATAGCTTCAAGCGCGGCATTTGCGGCTTTCGCTCTTATCTTGGTATCTTCGTAAAACTTCTCAAATCCCTCTTTTTCTATCAAGTCAAACATAGCCTTAAGCCCGATAATCAATGTCGTCGCGGCTGTATAAGCAGTTGTATTTTTGCGCTGATTTTTTAGTTCGCTTGCAAGATTAAAATAAAACCCCTTGGGAGCTTTTTCTATTTTTGAAACCGCGTTTTGACTTAGTCCCATCATGGCAAGTCCCGGAGGCAGCATGAAAGCCTTTTGGCTTCCTGTGATAAGCGCGTCTATGTTGGCGGTATCTATCTTTTCAACGCCGACTGCCGTTATGCCGTCTGCGATTATCATAATATCTTTATTTATCTCTTTGACAGCTTTGGCAATCCCCTCGACATCATGACGAAGTCCGCCCGCACTTTCGCATATTTGAATGCAAAGCGCGTCAATTTTAGGATTAGTTTTTACTTCATGCAAGATATCTTTGATGCTTGCAGGCGTATCCCATGTATATTTCAGTTCTGTGTATGGAATATCAAAAGCTTTACAGATTTTTCCAAATCTCTCGCCGAATTTTCCTGCATTTATCGTCAAAGCGTGCGATTTGCAAAGATTTGTAACCGCCGCCTCCATCGCGCCTGTACCGCTTGCAGCGAGCATGAGAACTTCAGGCATATCCATAATTTTTATCAATTTTTCTCTAACAATTTTAAAAATCTCTTCAAATTCCGGCGTCCTGTGATGAATTGTAGGAACGCTCATCGCAACTCTTATAACTTCGGGAGTTGGAGTAGGTCCGGGTGTAAAAAGTAGCATGTCTAAGCCTTAAAAAAAATAAGCATATATTTTAACGCAATAATCCTTGTTTTGAGTTGAGGATTTAACTTCTG
>JAITEH010000003.1 GCA_031282125.1 Campylobacteraceae bacterium | reverse complement strand
ACATTCAAGATGAGTTTTCTATCGTCAAACACAAACGGTTTTTTAAAAATTTTTTCAAATATTTTCAGCGTATCTTCGGCTATTCTTCCCTTAGGAAGTGCAACTGTCAGCATATTTTTCCTTTTTATTTATCAAAGTATTAAATGTATCTTGCAGAGTTTTAAAAATCAACATTTTGTCATATACGGCATTTTTGAAAAAACCCGATAAGTATTCGCCGTCTCCGCCCGTAAAATAGATATCTTTACCCTCGGCGCTATGCTGTATCGTCAAAATCAGCGATTTTAAAACGCCAAAACTGATAGCATCTTTTGTATTTTCGGGCAAAACGTCCAATAAAACTTCTCTGTTTATCTCAAGATTTAAACGCAAAGATATGCTCCGATAAGCCTCTTTGTATGCTCTTAATCCCGGAAGTATAAATCCGCCTTGATGCTTGCCGCCGCTCATGATATCGACAGTTATGGCGCTTCCTGCGTCCACGACTACGCCTTCACGGATTGACTTGCAAGCACAGATTCTATCTATGCCCATGCCTTTATACGGCGTATCAAATCCGACAAACTCTTCCAAGTCAATAAAATTGTTCCGCACTTTCAAAGATGCACGCAAAGAGTCGTTGACGCATATATAATGAACGTCGCCGCTAAACTCGGTAACCAAAAATCTCTCCAAACTCTCTATTTTAAACTCGCCGTCTTTAAAAATGTGAGCGTTTGTATTTCCAATATCGCAAAGTATCAAAATCTACTCTAATATATAAAATTTGTTTTTATAAAAGATTGCGTCTTTAGTCATAAATAAAAAATCATCTATCTGTGACGTAAACTCAAAAATCTCAAACTCTTTCAATTCCAAATCGCTCTTGATGAGATAACCTCTTTTTTCCAAAATATAGAGTTTGTTTTTTGCCGCAACTGCCGCGAAAATAGCAAACGGGAATTTCTTTTCGCTTAAAACTTTCAGCTCCAAATCGCACAAAAGCACCCTGCCGTCTTTTGTAAACACAAATACTCTCTCATCGCTTACAAGCGCGTCTTTGATATCTTCATCTATGTAGTTGACGTTATCTGGACTTATGCCGATAATTCTTTTGGACGTGGAAGCAAACATTCTATCGCCGAGTACATCCAAAAATATGACGTTATTGAACTCGCGCTCACCGCTTATGACTACGCTTCTTACCAGCGTTCCGCTCCTTGCGTCCACTATCGCAAGTTTACCGTCAAGCGTTGGGAATATGATAAGATTGCCCAAAAAATACGGCGCCGCTATCCTTGAGTCAACAGCTGCCATCACATCCATCTTTTTTTGAAAAATAGTAGTATTGGTATCCATATTTATAGCATAAAGCGTATTGTCGGAGGTGATCACGGCAAGTATCTCTTCTTTTACGGACGCTGAAGCTATCATGATATTCAAATCCGTACCAAAAACACTCAAACCGTCTTTATTTTTTACGCGTATTTTACCGTTGTTGGAAGCAGAGATAAATTTACCGTCAAATTCGCCAAAGAAACTCTCATGCTTTTCAAGACCGATGCTTTTCTCTTCGCTTTTTATCGTAATAACCCTGCCGTTTTCCAAAACAGCCCCATTTCTTGCCGATTCTTGCAAGTCAGATGAGATAGAACCGCTTGGTTTTATTTTGCCGTTTATATTGGCAGGCTCAAAATACTGTCTTTTTGTACCACACCCGCTCAAAAAAAGCACAAAAGCCAAAAAAAAGATTGAAATAATACTTTTTGACATTATTTTTCCTGTGTATTTGGCTGATAATGCTCTAAACTTCTGGCAATTTCAAAAAGCGCGCCGTTCATTATCGTCGTAAGTTTTAAACTCGCTTCGTTGGTTTTGCCCTCTTTTATAAGCTCGTATCCGTCGCGCAGAGTGATAAAATCGCGCATCATATCGCTGTCTTGACCCAATGCATAAGAAGCAAGCTGTCCGATAACATCGGTTTTGTCCTCATCTACAAGCGTTTGCAAAGCTGCATTATCGCTATTTTGAGCGGCTTTTTGAAAAACAAACGCTCTATACAGCGGTTTATTCTTGTTTTTCAGCGTATTTAGAGCCTGTTCGTTGGTAGGAAATAAAAGAAGCGTTTTATAGGCTTCATTCGACGCTGCAAGATTGCTCTTTTGGACAATGCCGTTTACGCTGTATGCAACAAGTAAGATGAACGCTACAATCGCAATGGCAATGATTGAGCGTTTATGTCTTTTAAAAAAACGCTCGCTTTTAATGATATTTTTTAGTAACTCTTCCTGTGCGCTAAGTTCGCCTTGCAGCGCTTTGATATTCTCTTTGAAAGCCAATTTCATTCCTTTTAGTATCAAAATTAAAAGTTATATAGTACCATACTAAAAATAAAATCTAAATAATCGCAATTTCAGCGCGATTGAAAAGACATTTTGATACAATTGCTCCAACAAATTAAACTTAGATTCTTTGGCAAAGGCTATTTATGAATATTGACGACAAACTGCTATCAAAATTAGAGACTCTCTCCTCGTTAAAAATAGAAGGTGATAAAAGAGAGAGTATAATAAACCAGCTTAGCGAAATCGTAAATTTTGTCGAAAACCTTAACGAGTTGGATTTAAGCTCTTATGAAGCAACGTTTACAACTGTCGAAGGCGGAACGCCGTTTCGCGAAGATGTGCCCAAAAACGATGAAAGTACTATTAAAACTATTATCAAATACGCTCCGAAAACGCAAAGCGGTTTCTTTATAGTTCCTAAAATTATTGAATAAGAGGTTTCAATATGGCAGATGTTCCAAATATAAGAGTTTTACTCAAAAATGTCGTAGCTTATAAAGCTTCGGATTTGCACCTTGTCAGCAGAAGCGAACCGCAGATAAGGATAGACGGTAAATTAACGGCGGTAAATATGCCCAAGTTAGACGGACCGACGATAAAAGAGATGTGTTACAGCCTCATCACCGACAAGCAAAAGAAGGAGATTGAGGAGAACAAAGAGCTTGATTTTTCCATACATTTACCCGAAGCCGGACGTTTCAGGGTTAACTACTACTATACGTTAAACGGCGATTTAGCTGCTGCTTTTCGTACCATTCCTCTTGTTATCCCAACTCTAAACGAACTAAAATCACCCGCAATCTTTAAAACAATCATCAAAAGAGAAAAAGGGCTGATACTTGTAACTGGGCCTACAGGAAGCGGTAAATCGACAACGTTAGCCGCGATGCTCGGCGAAGTAAACAGCACGGAGCATAAACATATCATCACAATCGAAGACCCCGTAGAGTTTATACATGAAAATAAAAAATCACTCTTTTCCATGAGAAACGTCGGCGACGATACCAAAAGCTTTGCCGCCGCGCTCAAACACTCTTTGCGCGAAGACCCAGACGTCATACTAGTGGGCGAGATGAGAGATAAAGAGACGATATCTACGGCTATTACAGCGGCTGAAACGGGACACATAGTGTTCGGCACATTGCACACAACTTCCGCCGTTCAGACTATCAACCGTATCATAGACAGCTACGAGGGAAATGAGCAGGTTCAAGTACGAAACATGCTCTCCGTTTCGCTCACAGCCGTCATCTCTCAAGCACTGTTACCCAAAATCGGCGGCGGACGAGTCGCTATTTTTGAGATTTTGATATCCAATCCCGCTATCGCAAACCTAATTAGAGAAGATAAGGTTCATCAGATATATTCGCAAATGCAGTTAAATAAAGGTCAATCAGGCATGATAACGCAGACGCAATCCATGGTAGAAGCTCTTAAAGCCAACCTCATCACAAAAGAAAATGCTATGCGTTACTCCACGCAGCCGCAGGAGCTTAGCAACGCAATAACAATAGGAAGTTAAAATGGGATTTTCGTTTTTTGATATATTAGTTGTTGTCATTATCTTGATAATCGGACTTAGAGGCTTTATAAACGGCTTTATTAAAGAGATTTTCAGCCTGCTGGGATTAGTAGGCGGCGTCTTTTTGGCTTCTCGTTTCGCGCAAAATATCGGCAAAATTATCAATGAAAACATATACACGATGCAAAATGAAGCTGCCGTACAAGTCGTAGGATTTGTCGTCATACTGCTATTTTTTTGGTTTTTGTGCTTTATCACGGGTTTGGTTATCTCAAAACTCGTTGTTTTGGGCGGTCTGACAAATCTCAATAAATTTTTCGGTTTTGTTTTTAACTGTCTCAAAATGTTTTTAATCTTTTCGATTATCATATTTGCATTATCAAATATAACGGTCATAAAAGATAAACTTGACGGTGCGTTAAACAGCAGTTTCATGTACAAAACGTTCTTATCTGTGGGCAGTAAAATACTGGATATGAAAGTACAGAGCGTATCCGATACCGTTTATCAGATAACAGACGACGTACAAGAGGTGATACTTGACGATGTGGACGATATCATAAACTCTATATCCGATGATATAAATATCACTATAAATTCCGAACAATAAAGGTAGGACATATGAAAAAACTTGAAAATATCGAATATGACTCGCTACTTGCAAACTTTAAGGACATTTTGAAAAAAAACGGCTTGAAGTTTACTATACAACGAGAGGTGATTTTAAGGACATTGTACTCCATCAACGGACACTTTACTCCTGACGCTTTGTACCTCATCATCAAAGAGAAATATCCTGATTTGAACGTAGGCATAGCTACAGTTTACAGAACGCTGAACGTACTGGAAGAGTCCGACGTCGCTACTTCGCTCTCTTTTGGCAGTCAAGGCAAAAAATTTGAGCTTGGCAACAAGCCTCACCATGACCATATGATTTGTAAAATATGCAATACAATCATAGAATTTGAAGATAAAGCCATAGAAAAACGCCAAGAGCAGATAGCAAAAGAGAGAGGCTTCAAACTCACTGGGCATCTCATGCAGCTTTACGGTATTTGCAGTAAATGCCAAAAAACAGAAACGGGAGAATGATTTTGATTTTTACAAACCAACTTGAACTTCAGCGCATTGAAAAAGCCAACGCTTTAAAAGCTATAGGCAAAAACCCTTACACGCACTATACTACGCGCGATATCAATGCAGCCGAGTTTAAAAAAAAATTCCACTATTTATACGACCTTGAAGATAAAAAAGAGAGCGGCAGCACAGTAACTCTCATCGGCAGAGTAAAATTCTTAAGATGGATGGGTAAAGCCGTATTTGCCAAAATCGAAGATGAGAGCAATGAAGCTTTACAGATATATTTCAACAAAGAAGGACTTGGAGACGAGTGGTTCGAACATATCAAAAAACTTCTTGACGTTGGAGATATAATCCAAACGAAAGGGTATCCGTTCGTCACAAAAACAGGAGAATTATCCTTGCATGTGATAACTCTTGAGATTGCTACGAAGTCCATAACGCCGCTTCCTGAAAAATTTCACGGACTCCAAGACAAAGAGCTAAGATACCGCCAAAGATATCTTGATATGATCATGAATCCTGAAGTCAAACAGACTTTCCAAACCAGAAGTAAAATCGTAAGTCTTATTAGAAGATTTTTTGAAGAGCGCGGATTTTTGGAGGTAGAAACTCCCATGATGCATCCTATCGCAGGAGGCGCAAATGCAAAACCTTTCGTTACTTTTCATAATGCGTTAGGCGTCGAGAGATACCTTAGAATCGCTCCAGAGCTTTACTTGAAAAGACTTATCGTCGGCGGATTTGACGCTGTTTTTGAGATAAATAGAAATTTTAGAAACGAAGGCTTGGACGCAACGCACAATCCCGAATTTACAAGTATCGAATTTTATTGGGCACACCATAACTACAAAGATTTAATGGATTTAAACGAAGAGCTTTTTGGCGTACTGTTTGAAAAGCTAAATCTTCCTAAACAGATTCCGTTTAATGACAATATCATCGATTTTTCAAAACCTTTTGAGAAAATCTCTTTTAAAGAGTCATTGGTAAAAATAGGCGGCATAGACGAGAGTATATTGAGCGACAAAAAAGCTATCGAAAGCAAACTTAAAAAAGATGGTTTTGACGTCAAGCCAAACCTAAATCTTGGTCAGCTTCAAACCGAACTTTTCGACAATTACGTCGAAAAAAAGCTTATAAATCCGACTTTTATAATTGATTATCCTATCGAAATCAGCCCGTTGTCCAGAAAGAGCGATGAAAACAGCCAAATAGCCGAAAGATTCGAGCTGTTCATAGCAGGATACGAATTTGCAAACGGCTTCAATGAATTAAACGACCCGATTGACCAGTACAATAGATTTGCAGCCCAGCTTGAAGCAAAAGCGGCTGGAGACGACGAGGCTCATGAGATGGATGAGGATTATATCAGAGCTTTGGGCTACGGCTTTGCGCCAACGGCGGGAGAAGGACTTGGTATAGACAGGCTTGTCATGCTTTTGACAAATCAACCATCAGTCAGAGACGTTATACTATTCCCAGCGATGAAACAGTTAAAAACAGATAAACAAGATGATGAAGGAGAAAATGAATGAGTTTTTTAGCCAAAAACGACCCTATAGTTTATGAATTAGCCAAAGAAGAGTTAGAGAGACAATCTTATAATTTAGAGATGATAGCAAGTGAAAATTTTGCTTCGCCCGCAGTTATCGAAGCTATGGGAAGCATTTTTACGAACAAATACGC
>JAITEH010000147.1 GCA_031282125.1 Campylobacteraceae bacterium | reverse complement strand
ATAGAGACGCAGATACTTTGCGAATGCTTTCATGAAGCAAAGCTTCCAAAAGGCGTCGTAAATATCGTAAACGGCATAGGCGAAGAGGTCGGAAGTTACATCGTAAAACACAAAGATATTGCGCTTATAAATTTCACAGGCTCAACAAAAGTCGGCAGACAGATAAGCAAAAACGCCGCTAAAATGATAAAAAGGACGATTTTGGAGCTTGGCGGCAAATCGCCGAATATTATCTTGGATGATGCGGATTTGGATACGGCTGTGCCAAACGCTTTGAAAATCGCTTTTAGTAACAGCGGGCAGGCGTGTCATGCGGGAAGCAGACTATTTGTGCCTGAAAGCAAATTCGAATTGATATGCGAACTGCTAACTAAGTCTTTGCAGAAAATAAAAATAGGCGATATCCATGATGAAGCGTGCTACATAGGGCCGCTCATAAACGGCTCGCAGTTTGACAGAGTTCAATCCTATATCAAGTCTGGACTGGACGAGGGTGCAAAACTTCTTGCGGGCGGACTTGGAAAGTTGGATGGTTTTAAGGGTTACTATATCAAACCTACGATTTTTACGCATGTAAAGCCAAATATGAAAATAGCGCGCGAAGAGATATTTGGGCCTGTACTTTGCGTTTTTACATACAAAAACGAAGAAGAGGCCGTAAGGTTGGCTAACGATACTATTTACGGGCTTGCTGGATATGTAAGCGGGACGGATTTGGAGCGCGCGAAAAGGGTTGCGCGGCAGATTTTTGCAGGCTGGGTCTATATCAACAAGGGTGTGTACGAAGGCAAGGGCGTTATACCTCATGTGGGCGCAAAGCAGTCTGGAATCGGCATCAATAGTATCGACGATTATTTGCAATTTAGATTTATATCTTGACTAAGGGGTCTTCATGACGGGCAAAGTCTATGTTATAGACACAAATATTATTTTACAAAATGTACAGAATGTTAAAAATCTATCCGATGACGGTAAAAATATCGTAGTTATCCCCGAAACAGTGCTCATCGAGCTTGAAGAGAAAAAAAGACAAACAGACGATCTTGGCTTTCAAGCGCGCGAATTTGCGAGATTTCTGGCCGAATCAAAAGTCAAAGAGGTGGATATATCGGGTAACTGTAGAATCGTCAAACTCTATATAGACAATTACCATGTTCATTTGATGAGTAAAACCGAATACGAGTCGGATATAGAAGCAAGACATATCGCCGAGAGCAACGATAAGCGGATTATCGAGATAGCGGACGCCGCGAGGAATTATTATAAAGGGCAAAAAGTCATATTTGTCTCTATAGATATATACGCAAGAATGTTCGGGCTGTTTAAAAATCTAAAGATAGAATCCTTACATGAAGACCGCTCGGAAGTGCCGCAGGTGCAGCTTTTGAAAAGCGTGGAGCTTGACTCTTCGTTTTTTAACACTCTTGAAAATATGAATATCAAAAAGATTGACCCCGAATATAAAATAGAAAATTTTTGCTATGAATTTGTCTCCAATGACGGCAATAAAGCTTATGCATTGATACATAAAGAGCGTATTTTGCCTTTGAGCGAAGATGATTTTAAGGGTTTGAAAGTAAAACCTGTAAATATGCGTCAGCGCTTCTTCATGAAAGCCGTTTTGTCAAATCTATATAATATTTTAGTTGTCGATGCTAAGGCTGGAAGCGGAAAGACGCTTATCGCCATAGCTTCTGCGATGCGCTTGATAGATAAAGGATTGTACGACAAAATCGTATATGTGCGAAACTCTATAGAGAGTTTGGATAAAGGCGCGGACGTTGGCTTTTTGTCGGGAAATGATGAAAAATTCAGGATTTATAATATGGCGCTTTACGATACGCTGGAATTTATCGCCAAAAGAGTTTTGAAAAAGACCGAAAATAAAGAGAGCGCAGAGTCCATAAACTCCAAAATCACAGAAATGATGGATAAATATCGCATAGAGAAGTTGTGGCCGGGAGAAGCGAGAGGAAGGACTTTGAGCGATGCTGTGGTGATATTGGACGAGTGGCAGAATAGTTCGGAGAATACGACGCAGCTTATTTTATCCAGACTTGACGATTCGTGTATGGCGATAATCATAGGCTCAAATAGACAGATAGATAACCTCTACCTAAATAAATACAATAACGGTCTTACAAGCCTTTTGAAATTGACCTTGAAAGAACACAGCGAGCTTAGTATGTTCGCTATCGACTTGCAAAAGGCGGTTCGCGGTAAATTTGCGGAGTTCAGCGAGCGCGTTTACGAAAATAAAAAACAGCGCTAATCATGAAGATAGAAAAAGAGTGCAAAGATTGTATCCTTGCGCAGGCTGTGCGCGTGGGAGAGGTTTTAAATCTTGACCCAACGCGAAAAGAAGCGGTAATCGCGCTTACACAAAAGCACGTTCAAGGTTTGGATTACGCTCTTACGCCGCCGCAAAACGCTTATAAAATATATGAAGATATAGCTTCGTTTTTGGACATGAAGGATATTTACAAAGAGATAAAAGCTCTCTCGACGAAAAGAGCCGAAGAGCTTTTGCCCGAATGCGAAGATCTTTTGCGAAATGCCTCCGATGTGCTTTTGAGTGCGGCGAAAATCGCAGTTGCGGGAAATGTTATAGATTTGGCTTCAAGAGTCCAATATGACTTAAAAGAAGAGGTTAGAAATATCACTAATTTGGAGTTTGAGATAGATGATTTTTTGAGTCTCAAAAACGCTCTTGCGAATGCTCATGAGATAGTCTATATCTGCGATAACGCAGGAGAAGAGGTGTTTGATAAACTCTTCATAAGAACTATCAAAAGCCTCTATCCAACAACCAGTATATATTATTTCACGCGCGGAAAACCCATCATCAACGATATCACTTACGAAGACGCGATAAATTCTGGCTTGCATGAGTACAGCGAAGTGATAGACAGCGGCGTGCCGACTCCTGGGTTTGTTTACTCCATGGCGTCATGCGAAGCGCAGGAGAAATTTGCCCGCGCCGATGTGATTATCGCCAAAGGAATGGGCAATTTTGAGTGCATGAGCGAGAATGAATATAAAAATGCGTTTTATCTTTTTAAAGTCAAATGCAAACCCGTCGGCAGATTTGCGCAGGCTAAGCTTGGCTCCATCGTGTGCAAAAACGGCCGCTCATCTAAAAAAATTTAATTCATATCGGGCTTTGGCGTTTTAATCGTACTTCGCGGCAGCATTGGATAGATGATTACAGGCTTTCTTCCCGTCAATGCATGCATGAAATCCATCATCAAATCAGCGTCTTTGCTTGAGATTTTAATGCCAAGTTGGATACTTCCCATGTCCATGATGGATTGTTTTAAACTCCAAACTTGTCCGTTGTGAAAGTATGGATAAGTTTCAGCTACATTTCTCAAAGTCGGCGTTTTGACCATGCCGTTTTCATTGCCTTTGAAGTTTCCTATCTCTATAAATTTATATTTTGCCGCGACTTGAAACGGCTGTACCGTTCCGCCAAGAGCTATGCCGTAATGACACTTTGTGCAGCCTTTCTCTAAGAACAGCTCAAATCCCTCTTTTTGTGTTTTACTCAAAGCATCTTCATTGCCGTTTAGAAAATCATCATAAGGCGAAGGGGTAACAAGCGTGCGTTCAAATACGCCGATAGCGCTTGCTATTTTTTCAAATGTGATATTTACATCTTTGCCGTAAGCTTTTTTAAACTCCGCGACGTATTCGGGGATTGATGTTATGCGTTCCATGACAAGCTCGGTAGAAGCCGCCATCTCCGCTTCGGATTGTATGGGCGATTGGGCTTGAATCTCAAGGTGAGATACCCTGCCGTCCCAAAGCTGTACTTTATTGAATACGGAGTTATAAACTGTGGGAGCGTTCAAGTGGTTTGGATTCATCGTCCATTTGTGTCCTATCGAAGTTTCCACGCCGTCCACGCCGCCCATGCCAAGATTGTGGCAAGTGTTGCAGCTGATAAGTCCGCTTTTGGATATGCGCGGGTCAAAATAGAGTTTTTTGCCAAGCTCGACTTTATCTTCACTTATCGGGTCGCTTGGGTCGTTTATGTAAGAAAAAAGGGTTTTTTCGTCAGAAGGTATAGGCTCTAAGCGTTGTTTTAATGCCTGCTGTGAAAGAGATTCTCGTGCGCCTAAAACACTAAGACTTACCATCACAAGCAAAAATATTTTCACCCCGTACATTGAATTTCTCCAAAATAAAATATCGAATACATAATAATCACTGTTTACTTATTAACACCTTTATGTATCGTAAATCACTATGCGATTCCTGATAATTAAGTAGCATTTTGGTACAATACGACTCAATATTTACGGAGTAGTGCATGAGCCAATATATTTTGAAAATCGATTGCCAAGACGAAAAAGGGCTGATATACAGAGTAGCGGACGCGGTATTTAAATACAAGCTTAATATCGTAAAAAACGACGAATTTGTGGACAAAGAACACGGCAAATTTTTCATGAGAGCCGAACTTAGCGGCGAGATAAATAAAAATGAGTTTTTGGGCACTCTTGAAGCCCTGCTGCCAAGCAAAGCCAATATCTATATAAGTTTGAAAGATAAAAAAAATATCATTTTGATGGC
>JAITEH010000146.1 GCA_031282125.1 Campylobacteraceae bacterium | reverse complement strand
GGCTCTCTTTTGGGCGCATTTTTGTTTTTGGGCTACGCTTTTCAGACATTTGCGCTTGCTTACACATACTCTTCGACGGTTGGATTTATCACGGGGCTTAATGTGGTGATTATCCCGTTCGTGCTTTTTATCGTATTTAGGCAAAATGTCTCTTTTTACTCATGTTTGGGAGCCATCGTCGCCGCTTTGGGACTCTATTTTTTGAGCGCAAACGCCGATATAAGTATGGGCAAAGGCGAATTTTATGCTCTCATTTGCGCCGTTATGTTTTCACTCCAGATAGTTTTCACAGGTTTTTATACGAAAAAATACGATACTTATCTGCTTGTTTTTGTGCAGTTTGCGGCAGTTACGCTGTTTTGCTTTTTTGGTATTTTCGCGCTTGATAATCCTCTATTACCGACAGAATTTGACTATCTATTTATAAAAGCCGTTATCATTACGGCAGTTTTTGCAACGGTTTTTGCCTTTTTCGTGCAGACGGCTATGCAAAGATTTACCTCATCCACAAAAACGGCAGTTATCTTTGCATGCGAACCCGTAGCCGCGGGCGTTGTCGGCTATCTCTTTGCAAATGAGATATTGACCTCTTTGCAGCTTTTCGGAGCTGTTTTGATAATAGTTGGAATGCTCACGGCAGAGATAGGAGAGTATATAGTGAAAAGGCTAACTAACAGTTAGCAGGTTTGTTTGTTATTGTTGCAAGGCAATATGTTTTTATTATTAGTTGATAAGGTTAGCACAGTAATCAACTTTGTCTTTTTGTGATTTTCATGAATGGATATCGCTTTCCTTACGTCATTCCCGCGACCTAATGACAAGTTTCCGAAGGAAACGCATATCGCGAAGGCAAGCGGGAATCCATCTTCTAAACTATTGCAATATAAGCATATACTCTATTTGTTTTCAATGAGTCTTAGTTTTTGGATTCCCGCTTTCACGGGAATGACAGAATTTAATTGTCATTTTGTAAACTATCACGACAGTCTCTTCCGTCATTGCGAGCGAAGCGAAGCAATCCAGAAAAAATATCAAGTATTTGACCATGTTTGTCGTTGACAAACCCATATATTCCGTCATTCCCGTGAAAACTGGAATCCAAACTGTTGTCATTGCGAGACACGAAGTGTCGTGGCAATCCAGAATATCTTTTGCAACTCCTTTTTATTTCGCTAAATTTAAAGCTTTAGCGACCATCTTTTTTGCCCCAAAACAGCAAGCGTTTTGGAGACCCCAGCTTGAACAAGAAAGAAGGAGGAAAAGAGCATGAGTTGTATCGTCCCTGCGGGATGCCCTCGTATTTTTAATTTTGCTTGGGCATTTGTTGGGTTCCATAAAAGCATTGCTTTTATGGGCAAGAGCGTTGTGGGACTCAGTTGTTGCAAGCAACAACTTCAAACAAGTCCTCACGCTTTATCCTCGCAAAATCAAAAATACTTCGGTGACACAAATGTATGGGTTTAAAGATTACTATTTATTTCATTGCTTCGTCGCTTCGCGACTCGCAATGATAAAATGAAAGTCTAAGTATTTCATCTACTTGTTACTTTATATAATGATGATTGTTTTTGGATTCCCGCAGTTTTGCCCTAAAATAGACAAGCTATTTTAGGGATTTTTCATGCAAGTGAACTTTACACAGGAATGATACGCAAAACAATCAATATTCATATTTCACATTCGCATAAAATTGCTGTCCCATCGCGTAGCCGTCGATGTTGCTATCGCTTGCGGCATAACTTGCGTCGTTTTTGCGATTAAAAAGATTTAGAATTTCAACGCCAAATAACAATTTATTCTCTCCGAATTTCAGATTGTAGTTAGCGGACAAATCGACAGTAAATATATCACCATAATTTTTACTTTCATAAACTCTTGTCGGCAAACCGCTGGGATCGCTTAAGCCTCCGCTATTAGACCTCCACTTAAATCCATGAACGCCTTTTTCATATCTGGCGTTTAATCCGAAGTTTAGATAATTGCTTAGTGCTACAGCATGAGTGTAAGTTACAACCCAGGGAGAATTGTAGTTAGCGGCAGGTACGTCTGCTAACTCTGTTAGCACGCCGTCATAAGTTACATGAGTAAAAGAGTAATCGCCGTCATTTATGAAGCCATAAAGTCCGTTCATGTTTGATTTGGTTTTGGAATTAGTAGCTGACAATTCAGATGAATGCCTTGTAGAACCCAATTCATACTCTTTAGAAACACTCAAAGTTATACCCCAATATGAACTCTCTCCATCATTGGTATTGACAAAATTATAGTCGTAACCCGTAGAACCTGGAGTTATAGTTTTGATGTTACGCTTTGTCTTCAACTGATCCTTATGCTCTCTATTTACAAAATCCAACTTGAAGATTGTGTCCCATTTGGCAAGCGACGAACCGATACTAAATTCGTCGGAGTGGGGCGTTTCAAGCCCGTCTAAACTGTAATCCATGTTGCCGACCCAACCATTTTTTACCCATTGAGCGTTAGCTGCGCTTCTTTTGTATTGAACTAAAACAGCTTTGTTGATTGCGTTATAAAGTATCAGTCCGCCATAGTAGCGGTTGTATCCACCGTAAATATTCCAAACTTTGTCGTTAAAGACGTCCGCATTGGCGAAAAATCTCGGAGCTACATTTGTATTATCGGTTATGGTGTCGGTTGAAATTCTTACGCCCGAACGCAAAGTGTATCTGTCGAATTTAATACTGTCTTCTAAAAATAGGGCGGCGGTTGTATAACTTCTTTTGTTATCAATCGCTTCGTAAACGGTTTTGCTTGAAACATATTGTTCGCCCGTTATAACGCCGTCATCTCTTTCGCCAACGGCAGTCGGATCAAGTACGGGTACATTAAAATAGACTGATTCATCCTTTTTGTACCTTGCTTTTCCAACTTCCGCTTCAATACCTGTTTTAACTAAATGCACAAACGATCCTGTCTCTATCTCGTCAAGATTAAGTACGCCTTTATAGATAAAGCTGTTTTGACTTAAATCTCTATTTTTGTGCGTACCTTCTCTTGTGGTGGCTCCATCTCTCCAGTTTGCATAACCGTCTGGCACATAAGCCCATGCAAAATAAGGGCTGTTATGACCCTCAAGCGAATTTTCACTGCTCTGATAAGCTAGTGTATTTTTAAACGTGCCGAAGTTTAATTCATTTTTCATATCGTAAGCTATGTTGTATCCGCCACCTTTTATATCTTGATCGCTGTCTTTGAAGCTTTCCATGAAAGTCGAATGAGTATAAGGCGCATAGATCGCCGTTAGGCTTGCTTCGAGATCATCTATATTATATGTGTTTAGTTTGATAAGATAGTTTTTGTTATCTCGATATTGCGTTCGGCGCTCTTTGTAGATTACGCCCGATGCGTTTATATCGTAAGCCGACCAAAGAGGAATCTTGGAATGTTGATTTGCATAACTTAGCATCAAACCCACATGATCGGAGATTGGTCCGTCTGCGGATATAGCATATTCGTACTTATTAAATTCGGGCTGATAACTCTCGCTTGTGGATTTATCAATATTTTTCTGCTCATCAGTTAGATGGTATTTTGCCCAGCCATCGTCTGTATAACGATATTTAGCCAAGAAATGCCAGCGGTCCATGTTGGCATCTTTTAGTTTTGCGTCTATAACACCGCCGGTAAAGCTTCCGTATTCGGCAGAGATTGCTTCGGTTTGGGCAGAAATACTTTCCACTAACGAAGTATCGATAAACAATGATTGTGCTTCGCCGGCAGCTGCGCCGTACCAGCCGTCTGTGTAGCCAAGTCCTGCAGGATTTAAATTGTTGTTATTGCTAACTCCACTTATCATGAAGTTATTCTCATAATGCTGCGCACCTTTTACGGAGACTTTAGGAGGAGCTATCTCTCCACCTGTTGCCGAACTTCTGGAGTTTGATGAAAATTGAATACTTGAGCTTGACCTCAATGCATCTGTTATTGAATTTGTAGGCGTTGGAGTATTGGCTATTTTTTCAGCATACATTAAGCCATCTCTTGCAGAAGTTACTGCGGCTCTGACTTCAATTGCCGAGAGTTCTGTTATGCTTGACGTCTCATTGCTTACTTCACTGTTTGTTTGAGCATAAATATCCATGCATGCAAGCAAAGATAAAGCAAAAACTGTTTTTTTGTTTGATAAAATCATCTGTTTTTATCACTCCTTTTGTATCTAATTAGTTTCATAAATGATATTGAATATCAAAAGCATAATAATATATGAAGTATTTTTAAAAGGATGTTAAAGTTCTCTTGTTTTTTAAATAAATTTTGTATTTAAATGAGTAAATTTTAATTGTTTTTACTTTTTTGACAATTTTTGATGATGTTTTGGTTTTTTTGGATTCATGTTTTCACGGGAATGACGGAGAAGCTGGATTGCTTCGTCGCGCTTCCGCACTCCTCGCAATGACGGAATGACATGATTACTTCGCAATTTCATAATTATTATAATAACAAAAAGAGAAGATGGATTCCCGCTTGCCCTCACGATATGCGTTTACTTCGTAAGCTTGTCGTTCGGTTGCGAGAGTGACAGAGAGGGATAGTTTCCAATTGCTCATAACCAACTCGCAACGTATTGTTCATGTAAGAATGACAGAAAAGATGGATTGCCACGCCGCAAGCGGCTCGCAATGACATAAACTTCGGATTCCGTCATTCCCGCGTAGGCGGGAATCCATCTTTTAAATCTTAGCAAATTAAAGAGTTACGACTTATATTTTCAACCACAAGTATCTTACTTGTAACTCAATTTTTCTTCTTAGATTCCAGCCCCCTCGCGATATGCGCTTTCCATGGAAGCTTGTCATTCGGTCGCGAGAATGACGGGTTGGTTGAATTAGTGCGCAGACTTCATCGGTTCGCAATGACAAGGAGAGACATTTTGATAACACGAAGTTACGCTTCTTTCGTCATTCCCATACGACAGCTTCCAAAGGAAGCGCAATCGGATCCCCAAAACTGTTTATCCGTTTTGTGGTAAGAAGGCAGGAATCCAAAAAATAAAAATT
>JAITEH010000022.1 GCA_031282125.1 Campylobacteraceae bacterium | reverse complement strand
GAATCTTTTTCATGAAATTCTCCTAAAAAATCTTTACAAAGTCCGTTCGGCTTGCGTATCCCTACTTATCACTTTGCAAGGTGTGATTATAACCTCATGGAGGTTAAATTTGCTTTAATCAAACTACTCTTTGCTCTCCAAAGCCAACTCTATTTTCGGTCCTTTTTGAAACAACACTTTGACTTTGACTTTGTCGCCTACATTTATGATGTCCGTTACTTTATCTACTCTGCCCTCGGCTAATTTTGATATATGCAAAAGCCCGTCGATATCTCCCGGAAGTCCTATAAATGCGCCAAAATCAGCCACTCTTTTGACAGTGCCTTCGATGACGGCGCCCTTTTCAAACTCTACTATTTTTTTGTGGTCTCTATCGTGTCCGCCGCCGCGTCTATCAAAGCCGCGTCCAACGCCTGCATTTTTAACGATGCCTAAAATATGCTCTTTTGCCGCATCTACTTGTTTTCTGTTGATGCCTGAGAGTTTTACTTCGCCGTTATCGCGGTTCAAGTCTATGGAGACGGAGTATTTTTCTATAATCTCTTTTATAATTTTTCCGCCTTGACCGATGATATCCACCATTTTACTTGCATCTACGCTAAAGAGTTCAAATTTTGGCAAAATCTCTTCGTTTACAACTATCTTTTTGTTGGCTTCTTCCATGATGCCCAATATATGCTCTCGTCCCTCTTTTGCCTGATACAAAGCCTCTTTCAAAATTTCAGGGGCAATGCCTCCGAGTTTGATATCCATCTGCAAAGCAGTTATGCCCTCTTTTGTGCCCGCTACTTTGAAATCCATATCGCCGTCATGATCCTCAAGTCCCATAATATCGGTCAATATCGCATAATCCCCATCTTCAAAAACAAGTCCCATAGCAACGCCCGCGACAAGTTTCTTGCTCTCTACTCCTGCGGCTCTTAAGGCAAGCGAACCTCCGCACACAGTTGCCATAGAAGACGAGCCGTTTGACTCCAATATTTCAGAAACAAGTCTTATGGTATATGGGCTGTTTTTGATTATCGTCGGCTCAAGCGCTCTTCTGGCAAGATTGCCGTGACCAAGCTCTCTTCGGCCCGGAGACCTCAAAGGACTTGCTTCGCCTACTGAAAATCCCGGAAAGTTATAATTTACCATGAACTTATCCGTATTCGGAGCTTTTTCAGTCAAAAGATCGTATGTTTGGGCATCTTGGTCGCTGCCTAATGTAGCTATAGCCAAAGCTTGCGTTTGACCTCTGCTAAAAAGGCATGAGCCGTGAGCGTTTGGAAGTATATTTGTGACTATAGATATCGGTCTTACCTCTTTTAAGCCTCTGCCGTCGGCTCTTGTCCTACCCTTTACTATCATCTCTCTTACTACATTGTGCTTGAAAGTCTCAAGAGCGTTTTTGACTACACTTTTATCCCACTCTTTTGCCGCGTCGCTTTGCATGATGAGTTCAAGCACTTTTTTAAGTTCAAGCGCGCGTTCTGATTTTGCCATTTGGGTAAGGGCACTATAGACATGTGATTTGTAATTCTCTTTTATGTGCTGATAAATATCTTCATTTAAAACAGAGGCTTTGTACTCAAGCTTGGCATCCTCTTTTTTGATAGGCGCAAAAACCTGCTCGTATAGTTCCGAAGCATCGGAAATCTTCTCCGAAGCAAAATTGATAGCCTCTACCATCTCCTCTTCATTCATCTCATTTGTAAACTGCTCGTCATCTTTTAAACTTGATATAGCTCTCATCTCTATCATCAAAAGCTCGTCTTTTGTGCCTGCCACATACAAATCAAGCGTACTGTTTTTAAGCGCGGAATTTGCAGGATTTACAACTAATTCTCCGTTTATTTTTGCGATTCTAACGCCGCTTACGCATTTATTGACAGGAATATCCGAAAGATACAGAGCTGCCGAAGCGGCATTTAAGGCGGCTACTTGCAAATCCACTTCAGGATCGCAGCTTAATACAAAAACGACTATTTGCGTAGGATACGCGTAACCTTTTGGGAAAAGCGGTCTTAAACTTCTATCTATAATCCTTGAGGTGAGCGTCTCAAAATCACCCGGTTTTGTCTCTCTTTTTACATAACCTCCGGGGATTTTACCTGAAGCATAACTTTTCTCCACATAATTAACCGTCAAAGGCAAAAAATCCTCTTCCACAGGTGTATCATCCCTTGCTACCGTAGCCAAAACAACAGTATTTTTTACCCTTAAAAGAGCTGCTCCCGCGGCATGTTTTGCAACGCTGCCGACATCATAAACCTCTTCTTGATTGTTAATCTCAATCGTATACTCCATCTATTCATCTCCTTGTGATTTTTGAAACGATATGTAATGTTTGTTGGATTCTAAAATTTTTAAAATCTCATCGCTATTTAACTCTTCTTCTTTTGTTTTATAATAAAAATCCGTATTGACAAAGTTCGCTATGCGGCTCAGATAAAAAAGTCCGTCCACTTCGCTCTCAAGTATCGCCGCTGTATTTTGCGCGATAATAGGCGCGGCAAAAGAGGCTGATTTAGCCTTTCTGGAAATAGCCGTCTTCATGGACACAAGCGCTCTCATGCCGCTTTCACAGCCTATATCCAGCAGTAGAACATTTCTATCTTTTAACTCCGCCAGCGCAGATCCTTTTCTGTATTTGTATATTTTTTTTAAGATATTCTCTTCGTATTTTCTTTTAGCTTCGCCGTAAACATAATCCAATTTTATGCCAAAAGAGTCGATTAAAGCCGTCTGCATCGTTATCTCTTCGGTTTCGCTTACTACGCCTATGATACATTCTGGATTGTTCGGCGCAAAAATCGGTTCGCTGAACATAATATCAAAAGAGAGGTTTGCATTGTTTGATATAAAATTTACTATCGGAACGGCTGTGAGCGATAACGCCATCAGTATCCAATCTTCATCTTCCATCTGATGCGCGGGCAATACCTCCAAAAGCTTTGCCGCCGCTTCTTCGTAAGATGTAAACATATATCCTTCGCTCATTGTCCCCGCTTATAAATCTTTTGAATTTTCCGCCAAAGAGTACTCATACTTCACGCCGCCCAAAGGATAGAGGTTGAAAAGCAGGTAAATCCCTCTTTTGTCAACCGAACTCGCTTTGCCCGAACTGGTAAGCTTCGGCGCTATGTCCTCTTTATACACAATCTTATAATCCCAGCAGTTTTTACTCTGCGCCAAACCAACATTCCACGCTTTTGTAAAACTTCCGTCAATATCATACTGAATTTCTCCAAAAATAGAGCTGTTTTTGAAAATTTTACTCTCGGCGCTTAACGTTGCATAGTTATTGTCTTCATTTTGATTATAGGTGTGCGAAAGATAAAATTTGCCGATATCGTTCCTGTAAGAGAGATAACTGAGCGATTTTACAATTTCGCCGTTTTGATGCGAATACTGCAATTCGTTTGAAAATGAGAAAGATGGAGTAATATCCAAATCTATCCTGTTTTCAAATGAAGCATATCTATAATCGTCATCTTTAAAATAATACGGCTGTCTCATCGTATGCACAAGCACTCTTTCGCCGACACTATTGTAAAAATACTGCTTAAATTTAAACGCTATCTGCTTCTCTTCGGTATTAATCGGCACAAATTCATCTCTATCCAAATACCCTTTTTGTTTTTCAAAACTTGGTATTATGTACTCCGTGCCAAAAAAGATTTTATGAAAAAAGCCTTCGTACGCTTTTGCCAAATCCGTATAAGCGGACAAAGTATGGTAATTTCTGAAATATTGACCGTAATCATAGTTGTTTGACATATCGCTATAATTTACGCGCATCATATAGATATTTTCAGAGATACTAAGATGCAAAGCATCGTCAAACGTCTGCCAATACAGCGTCGCGGGCAATTGAAGCTCAAACTGCTGGGCTTTAAGACCTGTTTTTCTGTAATAATTATGGTATTGCGTATCAATAGAATACTGTAAGTTGTTCACCAAAAATGAATCTGAAAATTTATGATACTGAAATGTAGGCATCTCTTGAAGCGTATGGTCATTACTGCTCTGGTCTGTATCTATAAAATATTTCGCATATACGCCTATATAATTACTCTCGTCGCGCAAAAAATAGTTCAGTCTCGAAGTTACAAGCCTGTCGAAGTTATTAGACCCGCTCTCCTGCAAATTCAGATAATCTATATCATTTAAGTAGTTTAGATCTAACCTCAAACCGTCATCCGTACCGTTTCCAAAAAGCTGAGATATTAATCTGCTTCTATCGTAAGACAGACCGTATCCATAGTGTTTGCGGTTCCTCAAATCTTCCAATGTGGCGTAAGCGTCTTTCTCTTTAAAAATACCCGCGCTAATCCGTCCATTTGAGTACGGCGAATCCGCGAAACGAAACGCGCCGTAAAATCCATGCCCTCTTTCAAATCTTATCTGCGGGTCTATCTCCAAATCCCACTCGTCATACGGCGCAAAATAAACAGGCTGTTTGTAAGAAAATCCTTCGTTTTTTTCGTAACCTACCTCAGGACGCAAAAATCCCGTACGCCTCGTATCGTCAGTCGGAAATGCAAAATAAGGCATATAAAACACAGGTAAATCTCCCGCGTAAAAAAGCGCATTATACAGATGCAAAAAACTGCTCTCTTTATTAAGCTTACCGCTTGTAAAAGTGATTTTCCAATCAGGATCTTCCACGTTGCAACTCGAAACGACAGCCTTTTTCGCAAGATACATTTCGCTTGTCGCCGACACATTGCCGCACTCTACCCAAAGTTTGCTTGCTTGGTTAAAAAGAAACAGATTTGAAAAATTGCCGCTGTCTTCTTCTAAATTTATAAGCAGATGCTCACTTCTTGCCACTTCATCGTTATCGCGGAAAAGATTCACATTGCCGAAAAGCTCAAAATCTTTTGTCTGCGTGTTGTATTCGGCTCTATCGGCAGTTATAAGATAACGCTCTGAGTGAACGACAATGCTGCCGTTGGCAAAGACAGTGCCGTTCTCTTCTACCATTCTTTGGGCTAAAAATTCCACATTTTGGACTTCAGCCATTAAAAAAAACGCTAACGCAGACAGAAAAAAGCAAATTTTATGCATTTATCACCAGCGTTCCTGCCGCGATATCTTCCCAAGTCTGTTTTTTGAAATTTTTCAACGCCCACAAGAAGCCTACAAAAAAAACGGCTTCGCTGATTATCCGTATATTTGACCTTACAAATGATGAAAGCATGGTCGGTTTTTGTCCGTCGATAGTAGAGATAATGCGTATTTTCATGGCTATTTTGCCGATTGTAGCACCGTACATCCACACAAAAAACGCCTGATAGATAACCTTCATCAAAACAATGTACGGCGTGAAATAATACGTCAACGCCGACACTTCTTCAAAACTGCTCATGTCGATAGCATTCAAGGCGTCGTTAAAAGCAAAAAATATAAAAAATGTTATGACTACCTCATCTATAATATG